>JBDLWD010000425.1:0-4443 GCA_039804465.1 Verrucomicrobiota bacterium
GATTCACGCCGCCCTCGCCCTGGATCGTCTCGACGAAGATCGCGGCGGTCTGCTCGTCGACCAGCGCCTCAAACGAGGCCAGGTTGTTCAGCTCGCCGAAGGCGAAGCCGGGCACGAGCGGACGAAACCCTTTCTGGATCTTCTCCTGCGGCGTGGCGCTCATGCCGCCGAAGGTGCGGCCGTGGAAGGCGCTCTTGGCGCAGAGGACCTTGAAGCATTTGCCCTCCTCGCCGCTTTTTCGGATGCCGTGCAGGCGGGCGAGCTTGAGCAGCGCCTCGTTGGCCTCGGCGCCGGAATTGCAGAAAAACACCCGCCCGGCGCCGGCGTGCTGCACGAGGCGCTTCGCCAGCTCGCCCTGCAGCGGGTTGCGGTAAAGGTTGCTCACGTGCGCGAGCGTGCCCGCCTGCTCGGCGACGGCCTTCACCCAGCGCGGGTGGCAGTGGCCCACGGCGTTGACCGCGATGCCCGAAGCGAAGTCGAGATAGCGCTTGCCCGAGTCGTCCCACACGCGGCAGCCCTCGCCGCGCGCCAGCGTGATGGCGGGGCGGCCGTAGTTGCGCAGCAAATACGTGTCATACGCCGCCTCGGTGGCGGTCTGGCCGGTCTGGGTCTGGCTCATGGTTCGGTTCAGCAGGGCCTCAACCCTGCACGATTTCGGTGCCGATGCCCTTGTCGGTGAAGATCTCCAGCAGGAGCGAGTGGGACAGGCGGCCGTCGATGAAATGCACCCGCTGCACGCCCTCCTGGAGGGCGCGGACGGCGCTCATGACCTTCGGCCGCATCCCCTTGTCGATCACGCCGCGCTTCTTCAGGTCGTCGACCTGCGAGCTCTTGAGAGTGGAAATGAGCGAGTCGGCGTCGGGCGGGTTCGCCAGCAGGCCGGGAACGTCGCTCATGAACACGAGTCGGCGCGCGCGGAGGGCGGCGGCCACGCGGCTCGCGACGAGGTCGGCGTTCACGTTATAGGGCTTGCCGTCGCGGCCCTCGGCCACAGGCGATATCACCGGCACGTAGCCCTCGGCGATCTCCTTCTTGATGAGCTTCACCTTCACCTCGACCACCTCGCCCACGTAGCCGAGATCGACCGGCTGGTCGTTGTCGTCGACCGTGAGCTTCTCGCAAACGAGCACGGTGTCGCCGGCCAGACCCTTGGGCTTGGCGCGGGCGAGCGAGATGGCCTCGCACACGTCCTTGTTCACCACCTCGTCGAGGGTCTTCTTCACGATGGCGACTGCGGCCTCGTCGGTGATGCGCATGCCGTTCGGGGCGAACTGCGCCTTCAGGCCGGACTGCTCCATGGCCTTGGTGATGGCCTTGCCGCCGCCGTGCACCACGACGACGTTGATGCCGCACGCGGCCAGGAAGGCGATGTCGTAGGCAACGCGGTTGCGCACCGCCGGATCGGGGTCGTCCATGAAGCTCCCGCCGTATTTCACGACGAAGGTGGAGCCGCGAAAATCCTGGATGTAAGGCAGCGCCTCGAGGAGGACCCTGGCCTTGGCGGTGATTTCGGAAACGTTCATCAAAGTGGACAGTAGAAGCGTCGGGTAAATCACCGCGCGGCGGCTTTTCCACCACAATCTGGATTCGTAACCGCAACGCCCGATTCGCCGGCCGGAATTTCCCCTTCACTTCCGCGCCCGGGAATCTGTTTATCCCCGCGTGCCCAGCACCCAGAACACCTTCCCCTCCCGCGACGCCCACCGCGCCTGGCTCTCCGCCCAGGCCGCCCTCCCGCAGGGTTTCCGCGTCGGCACCGCGCGCTTCGACTTCGTCCCGAAAGAGGCGCCCAAACCCTCGAAGATGACGCTCACGCTCATCGCCCTCGACGCGCCCACGCCTGACTTCGCCGCCGTATTCACCAAAAACGCCTTCCCCGGCGCACCCGTCATCGTCGGCCGCAAGCGCCTCGCAGAACCGCGTCTCGGGGCTATCCTCATCAACAACAAGATCTCCAACGTCTGCGCCCCTGGCGGCGTCGAGGCCAGCGAGACCGTCTGCGCGGCCGCCGCGAAGCACCTCGGCCTCGTCCCGACCGAGGTGCTGCCCTGCTCCACCGGC
This sequence comes from Verrucomicrobiota bacterium, assembly GCA_039804465.1. Taxonomy (GTDB): domain Bacteria; phylum Verrucomicrobiota; class Verrucomicrobiia; order Opitutales; family Opitutaceae; genus IMCC26134_A. The sequence goes on from JBDLWD010000425.1 coordinate 2,062, forward strand.
GTCATCGGCTGGGGCCTGCCCGTCGAGGCGATGGTGCAAAACCTGCCCCAGGCCGCCTCCGCCCTCGCCGCCGGCTCCATCCTGCCCGCCGCCGAGGGCATCGTGACCACCGATTTGTATCCGAAGATTCGCTACGCCTCGGTAGGCGCCGGCCGCGTGGTCGGCATCGCCAAGGGCGCCGGCATGATCGAGCCCAACCTCGCCACGATGCTGGTCTACATCCTGACCGACCTCGCCGTTCCTCGCGACCAGCTTCGCGCCGTCCTCTCCCGAGTCACCAACGAGACCTTTAACCGCATCTCGATCGACAGCGACACCTCCACCTCCGACACCGTCGTCGCCGTATCCTCCGGCAAGGTCCCCTGCACCGATCTCGCCGCCTTCGAGGCCGCCCTCCGCCTCGTCTGCACCGACCTCGCCGAGGACGTCGTCCGCAACGGCGAGGGCGTGCGGCACGTCCTGCGCGTCCAGGTCTCCGGCGCGCCCGACGCCGCCACCGCCGTCTCGCTCGGCAAGGCCATCATCAACGCCCCCCTCTTCAAGTGCGCCATGGCGGGCAACGACCCCAACGTCGGCCGCCTTGTCCAGGCCATCGGCAAACACGTCGGCGCGGCCGGGCTGAAGCTAGACCTCTCACGCCTGCGCGCCCGCATCGGCGGCCAGGAGATCTTCGCGGAAGGCGCATTCCGCCTCGACTACGACAAGGAGGCCGCGCTCGTCGCCCACCTCAAGTCCGCCGAGCTCTACCAGAGCAAACCCGCCGCCGACGGCACCTTCGCCCCGCCAGTGGACTTTCCCCCGCACGAACGCTGCGTCGAGATCGAGGTGGCCTTGGATGCCGGCCCAGCCTCCGCCACGATTTTCGGCGGAGACCTCACCCACGAATACGTAAGCGAAAACGCCGACTACCGCAGTTAGTTTTAACGCGGAAACGCGGAGAAGAACCGCAGCGAGCGAACCGGCGCTCTCTACTTCCTCCGCGCCTCCGCGTCTCCGCGTTAAAATAAAAAACGCCCGCGCGCCTACTTCTTCGCCTCGAGCTTCAGCTCGACCATCAGATCCGCCGCGATCTTCTCCAAGTCGGCGCGCACCTTGGCCAGTTCGACACCGGCCGGCACGCTCGCCACCGCGCGCAGTTGAAAGAGTTTTCCCCCGCCCATGGGGGCCTCGACTCGCTCGCTGGCAAGGTCCTCGACGTTGAGCCCGTGCGCAGCCAGCACGCCGGACACCTCGCGCAGGATGCCGGGGCGGTCCGAACCCACCAGATCCAGCGCAGCCAACCTGGCTGGCGCACCGCCGGCGGTCGCCCCCGAGGCCTCGCGCGTCACGTCCACGCGCAGTCCAGAAAGGCCCCTCAGCGCAGCCGCCAACCCATCGGCCTTCGACGGATCGATCTCTAGGCGCACGATGCCCGCAAATTCCCCGCCCAAGCGGCACATGCGGCTTTCCAGCCAGTTGCCGCCATGCTCGGCGATCGTCGCCGCCACCACGCGCACGAGGCCGGGTTGATCACGTCCGATAAGGGTAAGCACGAGAGTGGTCGTCATGGCCGCAAAGCCTCTCTCCTCATCTCGCCCTCTGGCAAGCCGCCACGATCACCCCGATTTTCCGCTCACCCCAATGTTCGTATTACGAACATTGGCCGCCTGGTTTTCGGTGAGGTCTGTGCATGGGGGCTAAACTACCGGACTGAACCGCGTCATTGACGATTCCCCCGTCTTCGTCCCTTTCCCCTCCCAGCACACGCGTTCTTCCACCCGCCCCTCGGCCCGTCCCCTTTTCAAACGATGTCCAAAGGCAAAAAGCCCTCCGACGACCAACCCGAACTCCCCCTCGCCGGCACCCCCGCGCCCGAAACTCCGCGCACCCCACCCGCTGGCGACCAAGCCATTAGTCAATCAATGATTGACGCTCCAGCCTCGCCGGCCGGCTCGGAAACCGACGCCCTGACGACTCCCGTTGCCAGCGCCTCGATCCCCGTCGCTCCGCAAAACAACGACGCCGCCCCGCTCGCGCACAGCTACCGCAACTGGTTCCTCGACTACGCCAGCTACGTCATCCTCGATCGCGCCGTTCCCCACCTCGACGACGGCCTCAAGCCCGTCCAGCGCCGCATCCTCCACACCCTCTGGGACAAAGACGACGGCCGCTTCCACAAGGTCGCCAACATCGTCGGAGCCACCATGGCCTTCCACCCACACGGCGACGCCTCCATCGGCGCAGCCCTTGTCGGCATGGGCCAGCGCGGCTGGCTGATCGAGCCCCAGGGCAACTACGGCAACACCCTCACCGGCGACGATGCCGCCGCGCCCCGCTACATCGAGTGCCGCCTCACCCCCTTCGCCCGCGAGGTGCTCTTCAACCCCAAGACCACCGCTTGGC
>JBDLWD010000426.1:0-6969 GCA_039804465.1 Verrucomicrobiota bacterium
GGATGGACGCTGCATCGTATATGGAGCACCGACTGGTTTTCGAACCACGCAGCTACCCGGCACTCTCTTTTCCAAGCTGTGGAAGCCGCCTTAGCTAGGGCTTGTTAATACGCTGCACCTAAGTGCACGAAATTGATCTAAATCATTCAGCTAGTGGTTTAAATGTAACGGATTAACCAAGGCGACACGCCACCCTAGATCTGGCACCCTTCTTGCAGTATTACGTTTAACATTTTTCCTCACACGATCAGTTCGAGCCCGTCGCCATGCCTCTCCACGTCCCGCCCGCCCCTGAAGGCACCTCCTTCACCACCCCGCGCCCCGCCAGCCCGGCGCCCGAGCCCGTGGCCGCCATTCCCGCCGACCGTCTGCTCCTAGAGGAAATCCTGCCTGGCGGCGCCGCTTGGTCCTTCACCGTTCGCCGCCACCGCACCCTCCGCCTCACCGCGCTCGAGGCCGGTGCCAACGTCTCGCTGCTTTGCTTCAACCGCCACGAGCTGATCGACCGCTACAACATGGCCGACACCCTCAAGGGCCAGCACACCGCCAAACTCACCACCGGCTTCATCCTCGTTTCCGACATGGGCCGCGCGATGCTCTCCGTAACCGGCGACACCCTCGGCTGGCACGACCCGCTCGGCGGCCACGACACCGCCGCCCACGTAGAGAAAAAGTGGGGCGCCAAAAACTACCAGACCGCCCGCAACGACTGGCACCGCAACTCCCGCGACCACTTCCTCATAGAGCTCGCCAAATACGGCCTCAACGCCCGCGACCTCGTTCCCAACGTCAACTTCTTCAGCAAACTCGCGACCGACTCCGACGGCCGCCTCGCTTTCGTCCCGAACCACGCCCGCGCCGGCGACTTCATCGACCTCCGCGCCGAGATGGACCTGCTCGTCGTGCTCACGACTTGTCACCATACCATGGATACGTCGCCCGCCTACGGCCCCAAGCCGATGAAACTCCAGCTCTGGCGCAGCGACCCGCCCTCCGCCGACGACTACTGCCGCACCTACCGCCCCGAAAACGAGCGCGCCTTCTACAACTCCGAGCTCCTCTACATCTGAAAATTAACCGCAGATTTCGCTGATTAACGCAGATAAAACCTCCGGCTCCGAACATCTGCGCCCATCTGCGTAATCTGCGGTTTAAAATAGTCCGTCATGTCCGTTCTAAACTATACAGAATCCCCGCTCGCCCCCGCCGACGCCGCCTACCGCCGGGTCATCCCCGCCGGCGATTTTTGGATGCACGAGATCAAGGCCGGCCAAACCCTCCGCATCCTTGACCTCGAGGGCAACCAGGCCGCCGACACGCTCTTCTACCGCGCCGACGATTTCCGCGAGCGCTACAGCGCCCAGGACACGATCCGCGAAAACGGCGGCATCTATCTCACCACCGGCACCAGGCTCTACTCCAATGAGCTCAACGTCCTCGCCGAGATCACCGCCGACACCTGCGGCCGCCACGACACCCTCGGCGGCGCCTGCGCCTGCGAGAGCAACGCCGTCCGCTACGGCCACGGCAAAAAGCACATGCACTCCTGCCGCCAGAGCTTCCTCCTCGGCCTGATGACTTGGCCCGGCGCCACCGGCTTCTCGCTCAACAAACGCGACATCCCGGCAAACATTAACTTCTTCATGAACGTCCCCGTCACGCCGGAGGGCGGCCTGCAATTCGCCGACGGCGTTTCGTCCCCCGGTAAATACGTCGAGATGGTCGCCCGTATGGACATCGTCTGCCTCATCAGCAACTGCCCCCAGCTCAACAACCCCTGCAACGGTTGGAACCCCACCCCCGTCGAGGTTCTCATCTGGAATCCCTGAGGTATTAACCACGGAGGGCACGGAGAGCCACGGCGCCCAAGTTCTCCTCTCCGTGCCCTCCGTGTGCTCAGTGGTTAAAAAACTCCGTCCTTTTCTCCTCCATGTTTTCAAAGGTTCTCATCGCCAATCGCGGCGCCATCGCCTGCCGCGTCATTCGCACCCTCCGCCGCATGGGCATCAAGTCCGTCGCGGTTTACTCCGACGCCGACCGCCACAGCCTCCACGTCGCCCAGGCAGACGAGGCCATCCACCTCGGCGCCTCCCCCGCCGCGCAATCCTACCTCGACACGGAAAAAATCCTCGCCGCCGCCAAGGCCACCGGCGCGCAGGCCATCCACCCCGGCTACGGCTTCCTCTCCGAAAACGCCGCCTTCGTCGAAGCCTGCGAGTCGGCCGGCATCGTCTTCATCGGCCCCCGCGCCGCGCAGATGCGTCAACTCGGCCCCAAGCATTCCGCCCGCGCCCTCGCCAAGGCCCACGGCGTTCCCCTCCTCCCCGGCACCGACCTCCTGCCCGACATCGAGACTGCGAAACGCGAGGCCGCCCGCATCGGCTACCCCGTCATGCTAAAGAGCACCGGCGGCGGCGGCGGCATCGGCATGTCGCTCATCCGCAAACCCGCTGAACTCGCGCCCGCTTTCGAATCCGTCGTTCGCCTTGCCAAAAACAACTTCAAGGACGGCGGCGTCTTCCTCGAAAAGTTCGTCGAGCACGCCCGCCACATCGAGGTCCAGATCCTCGGCGACTCCCACGGCCACGTCGTCGCCCTCGGCGAACGCGACTGCTCCGTGCAACGCCGCAACCAGAAGGTCGTCGAGGAAACCCCCGCACCCGGCCTCACCGCCGAGCAACGCGCCGAGCTCCTCGCCTGCGCCGCCCGTCTCGGCACCGCCGCCGGCTACACCAACGCCGGCACTGTGGAGTTCGTCTACGACAACGCCACCGGCCACTTTTACTTCCTCGAGGTCAATACACGCCTCCAGGTCGAGCACGGCGTCACCGAGGAGGTCACTGGCGTCGACCTCGTCGAGTGGATGATCCGCTCCGCCGCCGGCGAACTCGACCTCCGTGCCGCCGCCCCGAGCAATGTTCGTATTACGAACATTTCGACTGAAGCGCCGCAAATAGAGGGCAAACTCAATGTTCGTAATACGAACATTGGCGTGGTGGCGGGAGCGGTGGGACACTCCATCCAGGTCCGCCTCTACGCCGAGGATCCGGGCAAGAACTTCCAGCCCGCCGCCGGCCTCCTCACCGACGTCCATTTCCCCAAGACCGCACGCATCGAGACCTGGGTCGAGACCGGCAGCGAGGTCTCAGCTTTCTACGATCCGATGATCGCCAAGATCATCGTCCGCGGCAGCGATCGCGCCGACGCCCTTGCGCGTCTCGACGCCGCCCTCGCCGACACCCGCGTCCACGGCATCGAGAACAACCTCGGCTACCTCCGCCAGATCATCGCCAGCGAGGGCTTCCGTAGTGGCGCCGTCACGACGAAGTATCTTTCCACGCTTCCCTACGCCCCCGCTACCGTCGAGGTGCTCGAAGGCGGCACCCAGACCACCGTGCAGGACTACCCGGGCCGCATCGGCTACTGGGACGTCGGCGTGCCGCCCTCCGGCCCGATGGACAACCTGTCTTTCCGCCTCGCCAACCGCCTCGTCGGCAACCCCGACACCGCCGCCGCCCTCGAACTCACCGTCAACGGCCCCATCCTCCGCTTTAACACCGCCGCCGTCCTAGCCCTCACCGGCGCGCACATGCCCGCCACGCTCGACGGCAAACCCGTTACCCCGCACCGCGCCTTCCGCGTCAAAGCCGGCCAGACGCTCCGCATTGGCTCCGTCGAGGGCCCAGGCCTGCGCGCCTACCTCGCCATCCGCCACGGCTTCGACGTCCCCGACTACCTCGGCAGCAAGGCCACCTTCACCCTCGGCCTCTTTGGCGGCCACGCCGGCCGGGCGCTTCGCGTCGGCGACGTCCTCCGCGTCAAGCTCTCCACTCCCGCCGGCGTGCCAGACACCGCCCCGCTGCTCCGTGCCCCCGTCGCCGTGCAGCCCGCGCTCACCCGCGAATGGCAGATCAAGGTGCTTTACGGCCCGCACGGCGCTCCAGATTTCTTCACCGATCAGGACGTCTCCACGCTCCTCTCCACCGCCTACGAGGTGCACTACAACTCGGCGCGCACCGGCGTCCGCCTCATCGGCCCCAAGCCCGAGTGGGCGCGCCGCGACGGCGGCGAGGCCGGTCTGCATCCGAGCAACATCCACGACAACGCCTACGCCATCGGCGCGATCGATTTCACCGGCGACATGCCTATCATCCTAGGCCCCGACGGCCCGAGCTGCGGCGGCTTCGTCTGCCCCGTGACCATCGTGCAGGCCGAGCTCTGGAAAATGGGCCAGCTCAAACCCGGCGACAAAGTCCGCTTCGTCCCCATCACCGCCCAGCACGCCCGCGAACTCGCCTACGCCCAAGACTCCCTCATCGAAACCCTCCGCCCCGCGCCCAAACCCACCAGTCAATCATCGATTGACAACGGGCTCGAGCCGGCGGTCATCCACACGCTGGCCGCTCGGCCCACCGCGCCGCAGGTGGTTTATCGGCGTTCCGGCGACGCCGCCGTGCTCGTCGAATACGGCCCGCTCCAGCTCGACATCGCGCTGCGCATGCGCGTCCACGCCCTGCAAACCTGGCTCGAACGCCAGCGCCTGCACGGCATCCTAGACCTCACGCCCGGCATCCGCTCGCTCCAAGTCCACTTCGACCAGCGCCTGCTGCCCTCCGAACGCCTCGTCGAGATTCTCCTTCGCGCCGAATCCGAGCTGCCCTCGATCGACGATATGGAGGTGCCCTCGCGCATCGTCCATCTGCCGCTGTCTTGGGAGGACGAGTCAACGCTCCTCGCGATCCGGAAATACATGCAGATCGTCCGCAAGGACGCCCCCTGGTGCCCGAGCAACCTCGAGTTCATCCGCCGCATCAACGGCCTTGAAAACCTCGAGGAGGTCTACCGCACCTGCTTCGACGCCAGTTGGCTCGTCCTCGCGCTCGGCGACGTTTACCTCGGCGCGCCCGTGGCCACGCCGGTCGACCCGCGCCACCGCCTCGTCACCACCAAATACAACCCCGCCCGCACCTGGACGCCGGAAAACGCGGTCGGCATCGGCGGCGCCTACCTCTGCGTCTATGGCATGGAGGGTCCCGGGGGCTACCAGTTCATCGGCCGCACCTGCCAGATGTGGAACCGCTACAAGCAGACCGCTGATTTCGTGGACGGAAAGCCTTGGCTCCTGCGCTTCTTCGACCAAATCAAATTCTACCCGGTCACCAACGCCGAGCTCACAAAGTTCCGCGAAGACTTTCCGCAGGGAAAGGTGAAGCTCCGCATCGAGGAGACGACCTTCAAGCTGCGCGACTACCAGCGGTTCCTCGCTGAAAACTCGGGCGAGATCGCGACGTTCACAAAGAAGCGCGAGGCCGCCTTCGAAGCCGAGCTCCAGCGTTGGATCGCCAACGGCCAGCTCAATTTCTCCGCCAACGACGAGGCCGCCTCCGCCCTTGACGAATCCGCCATCCCCGCCGGCTGCGTAGCCATGCCCGCGCACATCCCCGGCAACGTCTGGAAAATCCTCGTCGAGCCCGGAGCGACCGTGACCGAAGGCCAGCCGCTCGTCGTCCTCGAGTCCATGAAGATGGAGGTCACCGTCGCCGCATCGCGCGCCGGCAAGATCCGCGAAGTCCGCTGCGTCGAGGGCAAGCCGGTCAACGCCGGCGAAACCCTCGTGGTCCTGGAAGGCTGAGAAGTTCTCTTGCGAAGGGTTCACGGAAACGAAGAGGCAGACTCCGCTTCTCATGCTTCGGCCTGTCGCCACATTTCGCGCAAAACCCTGCTTCATCTCAAAGCCCGCCGCAGTTTGGAGATCGCACTGCTCTATCGCCTAGGTCGGGACTCCATGAAAATCAAAAAAGCCCCAGCTGCCGCGGCTCAGGTTGAGGGGGAGATGTCTCGCATGGCCACGCGGCCGGAGGATGCGCCAGCTCCGGGCGCCTGGCATGCAACCTCGCCTGAAAACGCCGCGCCAGCTCGGGGGCATGAACGTCTTCAGGGTGATGGACAAAGAACATCGGCACGCGGCCCTCATCCAACCAACGCGCCAGCACTCCGGCCCACTCCTCGATATACGCGCCGTTTTTATCCAAATCAGGATCGCCCACGAAGCGGACGACCGGGCGCTTCCCCAGCGCGGTGAAGCGCGCCGGAACCCGAGGCTTGCGCCGGACGGCATCGAGCGAGGCCGCGTCGGCCGGCGCGATCTTCGCGGCGAACAGTCCTCGAGTGTCGAAAACACAGCGTTCCGCGCCCGCGGCGACCAAGGCGGCATGGAGATCGTCCTCCGCCGCGCCGCCGGAGAAAAATTCCAAATGCCTGACCTCCACCGCGACAGGCGGTATGCATCCATCGGGCGCGATGGGCAATCGGTTCAACCACTCGCGCAACACCCCTAGCCGAGCAGGCCCGAAGCTGGAGTGGAGCTGCAACATCAAAGGCCCGCGGCGCGGCCCCAGGGGCGCGAGGCGCTCCAGAAATTCGCGGATAAGCGGCCCGTCGCCCGCACCAGTCCCGATCAACTGCGCCTCGTGCGAGACCGCCTTCGGAAACTTGAAGCAGAAGCGAAACGTATCCGGCGCCTCGGCGGCCCACCGCGCGACGGTGGCGGGCGCGGGCAATCCGTAAAACGTGGTGTTGCCCTCGGCGGCTCCAAAAACGCTCGCATACTGCGGAAGAAAATCCTCCCGACGCGCGTCGTGCGTGAAGAAGCGGCCGACCCACGGCTCGTGGGCCCAGACAGGACAACCGAATCTCACCGCTCCGTAAGTCATAGCAGTGACGCACGGTGGGCGCATCGCCCGGATCCGCAAGCCGCGCTCCGCTCAAAGTATGAACGTGGATTCGACGCACTCCGGAAAAACCGCCAGGGGAGTGAACAACCTTCAATCTTTGCGGCGGAACTTTGCGAAGGGGAGGGGCTTTGCGTCGCGAGATTTCTCGCCTTGCGACGCCGGCGGACGGCCTTGGTTCGCATGCGAGTGCCTCGGGCCGCCTTGCTGCGGCGGCGCGGGGCGCGCCGGCCGCTTG
>JBDLWD010000427.1:0-6226 GCA_039804465.1 Verrucomicrobiota bacterium
TCAGACGTGTGCTCTTCCGATCTCGCGCTTCGCCTCGCGCTTGGACTGCTCGCCGTTCCGCTCGTTCCCGCGCTGGCGACCGCCTGGCTGCATCCGCGGCGCCCAGATTGGAAGGCACTCATCTCCGGTCCCGTCGCCGCGCCGCAAGAAGTGACCCCGGCCGAGGCGCGCGAGCGTATGCCGGACGCGTTGTGGGTCGATGCCCGTCCGGCGGAAAGTTTCGTCGCCGGCAGCGTGCCGGGGGCGATTTCCCTTTATCAGGCCGACTGGGAGACGGGGTTCACCGCGCTAGTCGATAAGTGGGACGGCTCGCGCCCAATGGTGGTTTTCTGCGCCAGCGCGGATTGCCGCGCCAGCGCCGAAGTGGCCGAGCGGCTGCGCCGCGACCTTGGCGACGCCCGGGTGTATGTCCTGCGTGGCGGTTGGGAAGCGTGGCAAGCCACGCTTGGCGTGGGAGGGGCGCGATGAGCGAAGGACGCGCTATCGCTTTCACCCGCCGCCTCGCCTTGCCGGTTGTGGCCGGTGTTTTGGCCTGGGCTGGCGTGACGAAACTCGCCGATCCATCGCTTTTCGCGATCGATATCGCCAACTACCGTCTCTTGTCGCCTATTTTCTCTGCAATGGCGGCGGTCTATCTGCCGTGGCTCGAGCTTTGCCTTGCGGCGGGTTTGCTTGTGCCGCGTTTGCGGGGCGTCGCCCGCTGGCTGGCGCTCGGTCTTGTCCTGGTTTTTTGCGTGGCCCTCTGCTCGGCGTGGGTTCGCGGGCTGGACATACGTTGTGGCTGTTTCGGCGGCTCTGCCGGTGGGGCAACAGAAATCGAGGCGCTTGCGCGCAACGCGGTCTTGGTTGGGTTGCTCGTGTGGGGAGGCGCGAGGCCGGCCCGTCCGCTCCCCCGTGCTTAGTAAAACACCTTTCGGTCGAGGGACCGGTATTGGATCGCCTCAAGCAGGTGCGTGGCCTCGACGCGGTCGCTGCCGGCGAGGTCGGCGATGGTGCGGGCGACCTTTAGGATGCGATCGTAGGCGCGGGCCGAGAGCGAGAGTTGCTCCATCGCTTGCTGCAAGAGGTCGCCTAGCGTGGAGTCCAGCGGGATGTGCTGGCGAATCTGCGCGTGTGTCATGCGCGCGTTGCTCGTCACCGCCGTGCCCTTGAAGCGCGCGAGCTGGCGGTCTCGCGCTGTCTGCACGCGCTCGGCCATGGTCGAGGATCGTTCGCCCGGGGCGGCGTTGCGTAAGTCCGAAATGGATACGGCCGGCGCCTCGATGTGGATGTCGATACGGTCGAGCAGGGGGCCGCTGACGCGCGCGCGGTAGCGCTGGATCTGCGACGGCGAGCAGCGGCATTCGTGGCCCGCATCGCCCAGATAGCCACACGGGCACGGGTTCATCGCCGCCACGAGCATGAAGCCGCAGGGCAGGGTAACCTTTCCGGCGCTTCGTGAGATGGTGACAGATCCATCCTCGAGGGGCTGGCGTAGCACCTCGAGCGCGGAGCGTTTGAACTCGGGCAGTTCGTCCAGAAAGAGCACGCCGTGGTGGGCCAGCGAAATCTCGCCCGGCCCCGGGATGGTTCCGCCGCCGATCAGCCCGACGTCCGAAATCGTGTGGTGGGGTGCGCGCACGGGACGACGGCCAAGGTGGCGCGCGTCTCCGAGCGTTTGGCCCGCCGCGGAGTGGATCGCCAGGATCTCCAGCGACTCGTCGAGCGTGGGAGCGGGCATGATGGAGGGCACGCGCTTCGCGACCATGGATTTACCCGAGCCTGGCGGCCCGATCATGATCAGATTGTGATTGCCCGCGACCGCGACCTCGACCGCCCGGCGCAGCGCGTGCTGGCCTTTGACGTCGGAGAAATCCCCGCCCGGTTCAGGCTCGGCGCGGCAAGTGGCGACGGCGGCGGAGTGGGGCAAGGGAGTCATCTGGATTTGGCCGGAGACAAACCGGGCTGCCTCGTCCAGTGAGCGGACAGGATAAACCGCCACGCCCTCGACGAGGGCCGCCTCGGCCGCGCTCTCGGCGGGCAGGAGCACGCCTCGGCAGCCAAGAGAGCGGGCCAGACGCGCGTAGGCGAGCGCGCCGCGCACGGGTCTTGTCGCGCCGGAAAGAGCCAATTCCCCCGCGACCAGATAATCCGCCAAGGCCGGCGCTGCGATCTGCCCAGTGGCCACCAGGATTCCCAGGGCGATGGGCAAATCGTAGGTCGGCCCCTCCTTTTTTAGATCGCCCGGCGCAAGGTTGATTGTCGTTCGAGTGCGGAGCAGGCCGTAGCCGGAATTGGCCAAGGCAGAGAATACTCGGTCGTCGGACTCTTTGACCGCCGCGTCAGGAAGACCGACAAGCACGAGTTTGAAGTCACCGGACTCCCCGTGGTTGACCTCGACGTGAACCGGGAGTGCCTCGATGCCTTGCAGCGCGGCGGAGAGCAGGGTGGCCAGCATGCTCGATCCTGTATCGAAACCCCGTTCAGCCCCGCGCCAACGCCGCGGCGGTGCGGGCCACGTTACGCTCCACCGCATCCAGATAGGGATTTCGATGCGGGGGAGTGTCTGAAGCCAGGTGGCGGTAGACGCCGAAAAACTCGGTCTCCAGCTTGGGGCGAACGAAGTGATTCCAGAAGCCCGCGGTGCCAGCGACCAAGGCCTGCGTGGAGGCAAACATGCGGTCGTTTTTGGGGACGTGGCTGAAGTCGTCCGCCTCTTCGAATTCCAAATAGAGAAGCGGAAGCTTTTCCAGGTAGTCTGGAGCGGCCATCTGACCAAGAAAATCCGAGGTCGCAACCATGCCTGCGGCGAGGCGGGAAAGTTCGGAGCCAAAGGTCGACTTGTCGGGCCGTCCGCCCAGTCCGGTGCAGCGAATCATCCCTACCGTATCCTCGACTTCTGGGCGGGCAAGGCCGAGCGTGGGCAAGAGTGAGGCCGCCAGGGCCGAGCTGCGCAGCACGTGCGAGTGGGTGTATTTCGCCCCGGTGCCGGCGTCATCGCCTCGCATTTTCAAGAAGCCGGTATCGTGAAAAAGAATCGCCGCCAGCCCGAGCTCGAGTTGTCGCGGAACGACCTCAAGGCGCTCGGACCGCAAATAGCCTTCGACGTGGGCTAGGTAACAGCGGCTGGCCTGCGCGGTGTGGGCCAGATCGTGATAACGCACATCGATGGGTTGATAACTCCACACCCGGCCTGCGAACAGGTCTCCGACTAGGTCGATAGCATCGTGCGCAAAGCGCGCCCCGAATCCGAGACGCTCCGCCTCGGCGCGAACCGGAACAAGATCGTTTACGCCATCCAAGGGGGAGTCTTCACCTCGGCCGGCGTGACGAAAGGGCGTCAGCGATTGCACCATGGCTATTCGTAATGGTTTGCGTTAATTTGATGCTCAAGCCCATTTTGGCCTATTGCGACAAAACATGCTTATCGGCCTTACAGGCGGGATTGGTTGCGGGAAATCCGCGGCGGCCGGGTATTTCGCCGCCCTCGGTTTTCGTGTGCAGGATACGGATCGTATCGTGCGCGAGGAGGTGCTGAACGATCCCGATGTGGTTGGCATGGCCGTCGCGCGCTGGGGGCGGCGGGTTTTGGCAGCGCATGGCCCGGATGCAGCTCGGCGGCCGCTTGAGCGCGCGAGCGTGGCGGATATTGTTTTCGCCGATGTCTCGGAGCGGAGATGGTGGGAAAGGGTTGTTCACCCGCGAGTCGGCGCCGTTTGGCGGTCGCGTGTGGCCGCCGAGCCCGAGGCCGAATGGGTCGTGGAAGTGCCCCTCTTGTTCGAAGCGGGGCTGGAAAAAGGGTTTGATTTCGTCGTCTGCGTAGGTGCGAATCCATCTGTTCAAGTGGCCCGGGTTGTTGCGCGAGGTATGACACAAGCGCAGGCCGGCCAACGAATCGCCTCCCAACTACCCTTGGTCTCCAAACTTCATTCCGCCCACGCCGTTCTCTGGAACGACGGTTCCCGCGAATTCCTGCGCGCCCAAGTCGGCACCCTGGCAGGAGCCCTGCGCGCGCGGCGCTGATCTTTCCCAAAACCGCGCCTGCGCCCCGAGCGACGCTTTCCGCTTTCTCGGACTCCCCCCAGCAGGGCACCGCGTTTTTCATCAAAATACCTTTTCTTTCCAAACTCATGGACGACCCAATTCTTTCCGCTGACGAGTCTGCCTCGCCCAAGGCCCGCAAACCCGCCCCCCGTCGCCCCCGCGCGCCAAAAGCCGCCGAGCCTGTAGTGCTGGAAACTCCGGCAGCGTCAGACGCGGCTGAAGCGCCATCTGCGTCGGAAGCATCGCCCCGCGGTCGCCGTCCGCGCACCAAGAAGAGCCGGTCAACGGAGTCTGACGCCGTCTCCGGCGGCTCCGAAACCGAATTGTTTCCTGCCGCCAGCGAAGCCGCGCCGGCCGTTTATTCCTTTTCCCCGGACGATGGTCCTTCCGAAGTTCATTCCGAGCAGTCGCCCGTATCGCCTTCGATCGAGCCTGTTAATGATTACCGCGAGGATACGCGCCCTATTTTCGTGCCGGACGCTGGCGCGGTTGCCGGCGATCCAGCCCATGCTTCCGACGAGCAGCATACCGAAGCCGAGGGTGGTGCCGAGGTCAGTTCCCCGGGCGCAGTTGACAACGGCGGCCCCGGGGCGGCTCGTCGGGAGGAAAGAAAGTCATGGTGGGAGCGTAAAAAGGAAAAGAAGCGCCAAAAATGGCTGGAGCGCCAAGCCGGGGGTGGGGCCGGTCAGGGTGGGGCGCACGGAGGTGGCCAAGCCTCGCATGGCGGTGGCCATGGCGGCGGGCGTGAGCGCAATCCCGTCCAGCCTCCGCCTCCTTCTCTGCAAGGGCCGGTGGGCGCGCTGCCGGTTGCTGACGAGCGTCTCGCGGACCTCGCCGCTCTTGAGGCGCTGGCTGCCGAGCTTTCCGCCGATGCCTCGCCGGTTGATCTAACCGAGGTTCACTCCGCGAGTGCCGGCGATCTCGCCCAGCGGTTGCGCGCCTTGGGCGAAACCGTCGCGGGCATGCCGCCCCGTCGCGCTTTGGTTGAGCAGGTCTTTGCCTGGGCGAGCCGCGAGAAGCATGCTCTTCGCGAATCCGGCGTCCTCGATCTTACCGATGCCGGACATGGTTTCGTCACGCATCGGTTCAATAGCTACCGTCTCCACCCCGAGAGCACCTACGTTCCCGCCGCCTTGATTCGCCGCCACGGTCTGCGCCGCGGCCAGGAAATCGAGGTGTTGGCCCGTCCTCCGCAAAACGGCGAACGTTGCCCGGCGGCCGCCCACGTGCTTTCGGTCATGGGCACCACGCCGGAACTCGCCCGCGAGGTCACCGCTTTCGAGGAGCTCACGCCTTATTATCCCACACGCCGCATCCTCGTGGAGGCTCCGGACATTCATAAGGACATTTCCATGCGGGCGGTCGATCTGCTTACGCCCATCGGATTCGGCCAGCGCGGTCTCATCGTCGCCCCGCCTCGCACCGGCAAGACCGTGCTGCTTCAGAATATCGCCAACTCGATCACGAACAACTACCCCGAGGCCACGCTTATTCTCCTGCTTATCGACGAGCGCCCCGAGGAGGTGACCGATTTCAAGCGCCACACCAGGGGCGAGGTCGTCTCGTCCACCTTCGACGAGACACCCGAGAGCCATGCGCACGCCGCCGAGATGGTCATCGAGCGTGCCCGCCGCCTTGTCGAGATGGGCAAGGATGTCATCATCCTGCTCGACTCCATCACCCGTCTAGCCCGCGCCTACAACGCCCTCGCCGGCAATGGCGGCAAGACCATGTCGGGCGGCATCGAGTCCAATGCCCTGCAGCGCCCCAAGCGTTTCTTCGGCTCCGCCCGCAACATCGAGGGCGGCGGATCGCTCACCATCCTTGGCACCGCGCTCGTCGACACCAACTCGCGCATGGACGAGGTCATCTTCGAGGAGTTCAAGGGCACCGGAAACATGGAGCTCCACCTCGACCGCGGCCTATCTGACAAACGTATCTTCCCCGCGATCAACATCGACCGCTCGGGCACCCGCAAGGAGGAGCTCATCTACCATCCCGATGAGATGCTCCGCGTGTATGGACTCCGGCGCGCCATGCAGGGAATTCCCCCGGTGGAAGCGATGGATATGTTCATCCAACGCCTGAAGAAAACCCGCACCAACACGGAATTTTTGTTGAGTCTGAATCGCTAAAAGCGCGCATTAACAGACCGCGATATTCGCTCTACCCGCCCTGCGGTTTCCCCTCGCCCTCCCCACGT
>JBDLWD010000428.1:0-3938 GCA_039804465.1 Verrucomicrobiota bacterium
TTCCTCATGCCGGGCGAAACCAAGAGCTGGAGCCAATTCTGGTATCCCATCCGCGACATCGGCCCCGCTCGCCACGCCACGCTCGACGCCGCCCTCGGACTCTCCGTCGAAAAAGGCCGCGCCCGCGTCGGCATCTCCGCCTCCGCCGTTTTCCCCCGCGCCACCCTCGAACTCCACGCCCGCGGCCGTTGCTTCGCCTCCCTCGTCCGCGACCTCGCGCCCGACCACCCCCTGGTCGAGGAACTGCGGCTGCCGCCTCGCGTCTCGCTCCACGATCTCCGCGTGCGCCTCGTCTCCGCCGAGGGCCGCGAACTGCTCGTCCACACTCCGCGCTCTGCCGACGCCGACGCCACGGTGCCCCCGCCCGCCGCCGAGCCGCCCCCGCCCGCCGAGGTCGCCTCCGCCGACGAGCTCTACCTCATCGGCATCCATCTCGAACAATACCGCCACGCAACCCGCTCGCCCGCGCCCTATTGGCACGAGGCCCTCCGCCGCGATCCCGGCGACTCTCGTTGCCGTCTCGCCCTCGGCCGCTGGCATCTGCGCCGCGGCGAGTTCGCCCTCGCCGAAGAACATCTCCGCGCCGCCGTCGCCCGGCTCACCCGGCTCAACGCCAACCCCTACGACGGCGAGGCCCACTACCAGCTCGGCGTCACCCTCCGCCACCTTGGCCGCGACGAGGAGGCCTACGCCGCGTTCTACAAGTCCGTCTGGAACCAGGCCTGGCAATCCGCCGCCTACCACGCGCTCGCCGAGATCGACTGCGCCCGCGGCGCCTGGACCGCCGCGCTCGATCACCTCGACCGCTCGCTGCGGCTAAACACCGACCACCTCCGCGCCCGCAATCTCCGCGTAATCGTGCTCCGCCGCCTAGGCCGCGCCACCGACGCCGACTCCGCCCTGCGCGACACGCTCGCGCTCGACCCGCTCGACTGGTGGGCCCGCTACCTCGCCGGCCAGCCGCTCGCCTGCGACACCCAGATCCGCCTCGACCTCGCCCTCGACCACGCCCGCGCCGGCCTCTTCGCCGAGGCCCTCGCCTGCATCGAAGGCGCCACGCCCGAGCCCGTTTCCGGCACCGGCCCGCTCCTCGCCTACTACGCCGGCTGGCTGCACACCCGGCGTGGCGACGCAAAATCCACCCGCGCTGCCTTCGCCGCCGCCGAACGCGCCTCGCCCGACTACTGTTTCCCCGCCCGCCTAGAAGAGATCGCCATTCTCCAGACCGCCATCGCCGCCCGCCCCGGCGACGCCCGCGCGCCCTATTATCTGGGCAACTTGTTTTACGACCGCCGCCGCCACGCCGAGGCCGTCCGCCTCTGGGAAAAATCCGCCAAACTCGACCCGACGTTCTCCATCGTTTGGCGCAACCTCGGCATCGCCTACTTCAACATTTCCGCCCGCCCCGCCGCCGCGCGCGCCGCTTACGAACGCGCCCTGCGCGCCGCGCCCGGCGACGCACGTCTTGTGTATGAACGCGACCAGCTCTGGAAACGCCTCGGCCTCGCCCCCGCCCGCCGCCTGCGCGAGCTGGAAAAACGCCCCGCCGCCGTGACCGCGCGCGACGACCTCGCGGTCGAGCTCTGCGCCCTGCTCAACCAGACCGGCCGCCCCGAACGCGCCGCCGCCCTCCTCGCCGCCCGCAAGTTCCAACCCTGGGAAGGCGGCGAGGGTCAGGCCCTCGGCCAGCATATGCGCGCCCAGCTCGCCCTCGGCCGAGCCGCCCTCGCCCGCGGCGACGCCTCCGCCGCCGCGGAGTTTTGCCGCGCCGCCCTCGCCTCGCCCGCCAACCTCGGCGAGGCCCGCCACCTCCTCGCCAACGCCAGCGACATCCACTTCTGGCTCGGCGAGGCCCTCGCCCGCGGCGGCGACTCCGCCGCGGCCCGCCGCCACTGGACCCTCGCCGCCGACGCGCGCGGCGACTTCCAGGAGATGAGCGTCCGCGCCTTCTCCGAGATGACCTACTACTCCGCCCTCGCCCTGCGCCGCCTAGGCCGCACCGCCGAAGCCGCGCGCCTGCTCCGCGATCTCCTCGCCCACGCCCGCGCGCTCGCCAAGGCCGAGGCCAAAATCGACTACTTCGCGACCTCGCTCCCCACCATGCTCCTCTTTGAGGACGACTTGCAGGCGCGGCAGCGCAACACCGCCCGCCTCCTCGAGGCCCAGGCCCTGCTCGGTCTCGGCTGCGGCGCCCCGGCCCGGCGCATCCTCGGCGAATTGCTCCGCCACGATCCCGCCCACGCCCTCGCCGCAGATCTGCTCGCCACCCTGCCCGCCTCGCCGCGTCGCCGCGCACGAAAGTAAATCTCGGCGACCGCCCGGTCCCGCCTCAGCATGGTCGGTTTCCACTCGCCATGCCTCGCGCCAAACGCCCCGCCGCCAAGTCCGCCTCCCAGCGCTCCACGTCCCCCGCGCCCGACTCCGCGCCGGAAGCGTCCGCCGCGCCCGGCGCCGCCCTCCTCGCCGTCGATCTTCAGGACACGCTGCTCGGCATGCTCGCCGCGCCCGCCGCCCGCGCGCTCAAGGCCCGCGCCGGCCTCGCTCTATCGGCCGCCTCCGCGCTCGGCATCCCCGTCGTCTTCACCGAGCAGGCCCCGGATAAACTCGGCCCCACCTCGCCCACCCTCCGCAAACTCGCCCCCGCCGCGCCCGTTTTTGGCAAAACCACCTTCTCCGCCGTCGCCGACTCCGCTGTGCTCGACTCCCTGCGCGAGCGCCAGATCGAGCATCTGCTCCTCATCGGCCTCGAGACGCCCATCTGCGTTTACCAGACCGCGCTCGGCGCGCTCGCGGAGGGTTTTCAAGTGACGGTGCTCTCCGACGCCATCGCCGCCCGACGCGCCGACGACCACGCCGCCTGCCTCGCCGCCCTGCGCCACGCCGGCGTGCACGTTCTCCCCGTCGAGACCGTGCTCTACGCCCTGCTCCACGACGCCGGCCATCCGCTCTTCCGAACCCTCGTCGGGCTCGTAAAAAACGCCGGCAAGTAAGCCGCCCGCCCGACTGTCTTTTTCATGGCCAAGAGCCATGCATAGGCTTTCTGCTCTTCCTTTACGCCCGCGTTTACCCATGCCGCTCCTTCCTTTCACCAGCCGCCTCATCGCCGACGTCGGCATCTCCCTCGGCGACGAGGGCAAAGGCCGTCTCATCCCCGAGGTTGAGCACGAGCTGCGCGGCTCCGCCCACCCCGTCACCGTCGTCCTCAAGGTCAACGGCGGCGCCAACTCCGGTCACACCGCCGCGGGCATCAAGCTCAACCTCCTCCCCTCCGGGGTGGTGGAAAAAGGCATCGCGCACCTCGCCATCGGCGCCGGCGTCGTCGCCGATCCGCGCAAGGCCTGGTGGGAGGCCCAGCCGCTCGAGCGCAAGGGCTACAACGTCCTCGCCCGCCTCGTCCTCGACGAGCGCGCCATGGTCTCCGATCTCACCCACCGCCTGCTCGATCTCGCCTGGGAAGACTACCGCGTCAACGTCCTCGCCGAGGAGCCCCGCGGCTCCACCGGCCGCGGCATCACCCCCGCCTACGCCGACGAGGTCGGCCAGTGGCAGATCACCTACGCCGACTTCCTCGGCTCGCGCGAAGCCTACGCCAAGAAGCTCGCCCAGCGCGCCGACCGAGCCCTGCGCACCATCCAGCACGTCTGCCGCGTCTCACCCGAGACCTTCGCGTCCTTCTTCGACAAGCTGACCCAAGCCGAGCTGCGCGCCAACGCCGAGGCCCTTGAGCTCGGCGTTTTCACTGCCGAGGAGTTCGACTTCCTTCGCTTCCGCGGCACCGCGCCTTTCTCGCTCAACCTCGACGTCCTCACTGAGATCTACTGGCAGGCCGGCCAGCGCCTCGCTAGAAACGTCGGCGAGGTCCGCGAGCTCATTCTCCGCGAACTCCACGCCGGCCACACCATTCTCGGCGAGTTCGGCCAGGCCTACTGGCTCGACAA
>JBDLWD010000429.1:0-2796 GCA_039804465.1 Verrucomicrobiota bacterium
ACCCTACTGGCGCATGCTGGTGCTCGACGAATACTCCGGTCGGGGATTTCGCATGTCGGGCGAATTGCTGTCCTCGTTCGTCTCATCGCGGGAAAAGACAAACACCCACGGCGGCTACGGACGTTCGCGCCACGGCGACGCGATTTGGACGCTATATTTCCAGCCCGGCGTAAGCAGGTATCTGCCGCTCGCCGGAGGTTATCGAATCCTGACTTTTGGAGAACCTCAGGCGCTTTTGCAGAGCCCGGCGGTGCGGCTTTCGAGCCTGCCCGCCGAACCCGCCAAGATGGTGGCCTACCGGGTGGAGGGCATGGACACGGACGGTATTTTGAGGGACCGTGAATTTGCCCGCGATGGGCGCCTGCTGGTTGCGAGTCGCCGATTCGACATGGAAGCCGGCATCGAGCCGGGCTCGGAGGGGGAGCAGGAGCCGGCGATGCGCGAGATCACTTTTCTAGATGTCGGCTTGGAGCTGGATTCTGATCGACGGCTTTTGGACAAGTTTGTCCTGGAAATCGGCGGGGCAGGGCAGGGCGGGGCGAATTTCGCGCGGCGTGCGGGTGTCTGGTTGCAGAAGCACCACTCTTACAGCCTGAAGATGCGCTTGGAGCCGGGGGATGGAGATCCGCTGGTGCGATGGATGGCGTCCGATGAGCCTGGCCATTGCGAATTGTTCGCCGGCGGATTGGTTCTGCTGGCGCGCGCGGCCGGGGTGCCGGCGCGATTGGTGACCGGCTTCAAGGGCGGGGCGTGGAACGTGACCAGCGGCAGCATCACCGTGCGCAATTCCGACGCCCATGCTTGGGTCGAGATCTGGGACGAGGCGATGGGCTCCTGGCTCAGGGTAGACGCCACGCCGGGCGCGAGCATAACACCTGAAACCGGAGTTGATGTCGCCCAGGGTGCGGCGAGTCTGGACCAGGATCGCGGCTGGGGCGCGCGCATCGACGGACTGCGAATGTTCTGGTATCGGCGCATCGTCAATTTCGACCAGCAGTCGCAGGTTCAATTGATGAGGGCCACCAAGGACAGCCTCCGGCAGATGATCCGGTCTGCGGGAGATACGGCCGAGCAAGCGGTCCGCTCCCTGCTCGAATGGGCTCGTTCGCCGTGGAGTTTCTCGCGCTTTGCTGCGTTGGGTCTGGCAAGTTCAGCCTTGCTCGCAGGCGTGATCTTTTGGCGACGTGTTGGCCGGTCTTGGTGGATGGGCTGGCGCAGCCGTCGCGCCGCATCGCATAGGCAGGATCCTGTGCGGATCGAGGCATCGCGCTGGCTGGGACGTATCGATCGTGCGGAGCGACAATGGCCGGCGTCGAATCCAGAGCAAAAGGCTGAGATCGATGGGGTGAGGTCGCAGCTCCTGCGTCTGCGTTTTGGGGCGCGGGAGGCCTGGCCGGTTCCCGCCGCGGCCTTCAGGCAGGCCCGCAAGACTGCTCGCTCGCTCGCCGTTCGCGCCCGCGGCAAGGCGACGGGTCAGAGGTAGACGCAGCCGCCCAGCAGGCGCGGTCCGTCGTGAAGAGCCAGGACTTGGCCCGAGGCCAGACCGCGCTGCGGTTCGGAGAAGACGATCCGCGCGGTGTCCGGACCGCTGGCTTCGAAAGAAAGTCGCACGCGCGGATCGCGGTAGCGCACGCGTCCCTCCATTGCCACCGTTCCGCTTGCGGAAGAGGGGGGGGCGGGCGTGTTCCAGCGCAGGTTGTGGACGGATATCTCACGGGTGAAAAGTCCGGGCGCCTCGGCGGCATCGAAGGCGACGAGCAGGGCGTGATCCGCGGCCCGCTTGCCCACCACCACGTAGGCCTTGCCGTCGGTGTTGCTGGGGATCCGTATGCCCTTGCGCTGGCCAAGTGTATAAAAGTGCAGGCCACGGTGCTCGCCGATCACGCGTCCGTCGTCCGCTCGCACGATGGGGCCCGGCGCGTCGGGCACGTAGGCGCGCAGGAAGTCCGCCATCTTCACCTTGCCGATGAAACAGATGCCCTGGCTGTCCTTTTTATCGGCGGTGGCCAGGCCTGCTTGCTTCGCTAGCGCTCGCAGATCGGGCTTGAGCAGGTCTCCCACAGGGAAAAGTGCGTCGCGCAACTGCTCTTGCGAAAGCATCGCGAGAAAGTAGGACTGGTCTTTGTTCGGGTCCGCACCTTCCTCCAGCGCCCACACGTCGGCCTGACCCGGCATTCCGTTAATCATTGATTGACGAAATGCCGGGGTCTGCGGGACGAGGACGCGGCGGGCGTAGTGGCCGGTGGCCACGGCGGAAAAGCCGTTGTCCAAGGCCCACTGGCGGAGCACGCCGAACTTTATCTCGCGGTTGCACATCACGTCCGGGTTTGGCGTGAGGCCGCGGGTGTATCCGTCGAGGAGATACGAGACCACCTTTTCCCGGTATTCCTCCATCAGGTTCACGACGCGGAAGGGGATGCCGAGCTGGTCGGCGACTCGCCGGGCGTCCGCGATGTCCTGCTCCCAGGGACAATCGCCCAGGATGTTGTCCTCGTTTACCCAGTTTTTCATGTAGGCCGCCTCGATCGGCACGCCGGCGTCACGCAGGAGCAGTGCGGCGACGGAACTGTCCACGCCACCGGACAGGGCGACGAGGGTCTTGGGCTGGGCGGAGGGCGACTGCACGAAATATGCGGTGCGCGACGACGGGTGGTTGTCAACCGGTGGTGGCAAGCGCGGGCTGCAGGAGCAGGGTGGAAACGGCGGCTTTCATCGGGGAGCTACCTTGCAAACGACGTGAATTGTATCCGTCGGGAAAAACACCACGCGGTCGAGGTGGCTGGGCATGGGCTTAAC
>JBDLWD010000430.1:0-3220 GCA_039804465.1 Verrucomicrobiota bacterium
TATCCAGGCCGACGCAGTCTCCGCCCGAACCGTATTTGCCGTGGCGAAAGCGGACGTGGCGAATGACCACGTCACTGCTGGAGATGCGAAAAAAATTGTTGTAGAAACCGATGCCGTCACCAGGTGCGGTCTGGCCGGCGATGGTGACCTTGGAAGCGGTGAGCCGGGTGCCGCCGGAGCCGCTGGGTAAGCGGATGTAGCCCGACACAGCGAAGACGATGGTGCGGCCTGCGGCCGGGACGGTGGCGATGGCATCGAAGAAGGAGCCGGCACCTGAGGCGTTGAGATTAGTGACGTAGTAGACGTCGCCGCCGCGGCCGCCGGTTGCCAATGCGCCCGAGCCCTCGGCTCCGGGAAAGGCGGGGATCTGGGCGAGGGCGGAGCAGCAGCCGAAAGCGAGGCCGAGGGCGAAAAGGAAGCGGGAAAGGCGGAGGGGGCGGGGCATGGCTTAAACTAGGGCGTCAGTCGCGACCCGAGAGTGGGTAATAAAAGCCGGGGAGGGGCGCTTGCCGGCATGCGCATTGTTGCGCGTAGAGACCGGTGCGTCGATAAAGGAACGCGGGTCGTCGGTCTGGGGATGGAGTGCTTAAAAGGGTTTCGGTGAGGGCAGAAGTATCAGGAATGAGCGGGTCCAGCGGTCTCCCTCGGCGTCGACCACGGTGAAATCGAAACCCGCCCGGCCCGAACGTCCGGCGGTTGGGGTAAACGTGACCAAGCAGCCACCTTGCCTGGCCTGAACGGCGGTTCCTCCCGAGACATCGCCGAGGGTGAACACGGGTGCTTGCGCGCGGAAACCGCCGCAGTATCGGGCGAGGTCTACGACGATGGCGGCGCCGCCGGCCGCGGTGGCGTGGGGCGAGGCCATGAAGTGGAGGTATTCATCGAGGCGGGTGTGGCCGGCAGGGGCGCCCGCGGGCAGAAAGCTGCCTGTCGACACGCGGCCGTCAGATGATGGGAGCGTCGTGTTGTGGTCTTGGGCGGAAGCGTTCCAGCCGAGGGCGGTTTCGTAGAGATCGGGCATTCCGTCGCCGTCGGAATCGAGCGGGGCTGGCGCTGGATGCAGCACGCCAAAACCGCCGTCCGCCGCGCCGGTCTCCTTCTCGTTGCCAACGTGAAAACGCGTTTGGGTGAGCAGCTTTTCGATCAGAATGGAATCGACTTCGTCGCGCAAAGGCAGTCCGGACAAGGCGTCGAGGCGGAGCGCGCCGGCGGCGGAGGCCACTTTTTTGTAAGCGAGGCGCGCGGAGTCAGTCGTTACGCCCGCGGGGGAGCCGGGGAAGGCCGTGTCGCGCTTTTCGTATCGGGGGACTTTCGGCGTGTCGGCGTGAGCCGGGACGGTTTCGTCGGGATCGAAGGGGCGTCCGTTGACCAGATCCCAGCCGGGATCGACGCCATCGAGGACGCCGTCGCCGTCGTTGTCGATCAGGTTGCCCGCAAGGTGGAGGCTGAAGTTAGGCCGGCGCGGAGCTGAATTATCGAGCCAGCCCTTTTCCACGGCGTGGCGGCGCAGGTTGCCTGGCGGAGAAATGAAGTAGTTGGCGACGAGGTTGGCTTTCCAGTTCGCCGGCGTGTGGGAGTCGCCGAGGATGAAGCCGATGTTCCAGTCGAAGGTGACGTTGTTGATCCACTCGAGCAGGCCGTCCGGGCGGGCCTTGGGATTGCGGGTGTGGTTGTGGGCCCAGAGATTGTGATGGGCGGTGGCGTGGTTTTGGTCCCAAAGGCCGCCGCAGGAGTGGGTCTCGAGGCCCCAGGCGTTGAGCGAATACTGGAGCGTGAGGTTGTCGGGCGGGCGTTTGAAACTCGACATGTTCTCGTCGGCGGAGAACTGCATCGACAGGTGGTCCAGCATCACGTTGTCCGCGTTGGCGTCGAGATTGAGGCAGTCGCCGCCGCGCCCATCGCGACCGTGGCGCAGGCGAAAATGCCGGATGACGACGTCGGGCGCGGAGATGAGCAGCGTGCCGCCGCGCAGCCCGACGCCGCCGCCCGGAGCGGTCTGGCCCGCGATGGTGACGCGCGGCTTGGCGACGCGGAGGTTTTTGGGCGGGGCGGGAATGTAACCCGAGACGGCGAAGACGATGGTTCGGCCGGAGTCGGGCGCGGTGGCGAGGCCGTGGGCGAGGGAGCCCTCGACGTCGGGGTCGCCGGAGAGGTTTCGCACGGTGTAAACATCGCCCCCTCTCCCGCCCGCGGCGTAGGCGCCGAAGCCCTCGGCGCCGGGGAAAGCCGGCAGTCGTGCCTGCCCGTGAAGGGCGGTCGCGCCGAGGCAGAGCAGCAGGGGAATCCAGCGCGACAGGGTGGCTGAGACAAGGGGGCGATCGGAGTGGAGCATGGGGTAGGGGCGATCGTGCTTTGGCTCGGCGGAGACGCGGGGAAATGGAAGTTCGCCAGGTTGGCCCAAAGGGGGGCTAGCTTAGCGTCCGTCTCCGTCGGGTATGCGAACCTCCTCGCGCGGAGGGCTGGGCGGAACGGCGAAGGTGGCGGGGTCGTCGGGCTGCGACGCATCGTAAGCGGGCACGCCGGCAGCGAGCCGGGCGGCGAGAGACGGCACGTTTTGGCGTATGCCTTCGACCACGCAGCGGGCCAGTTCGTAGGCGCCGTAAGGGCTGAAATGCGTCTCGTCCTTCACCGCTTTTTCGGAGCCGTAGGCGCCGGCGGGAAAATGAACGAAAGCCGATTTCGATTTGTCGGGTCCGAGCGCGGAGAAGAGTCGGGCGCTCAGGGCGTGGAGATCGATGAGCGGGGTTTGGGTTTCCTGCGCGACTTTCCGGACCGCGGCGGGAAAGTCACCAAGCGTATCGAATAGCTCGCCTTGGTCGTTGAAGCGGCGGCGATACATCGACGTGACGAGCACGGGCTCGCCTCCCTTCGCGCGGATGGCGGCAACGTAGTCGCGCAGAGACTGGGTGTAAGTGGTGAAGGCGCCCACGCCCTCGCCCTTCTCCTTTTGGTCGTTATGGCCAAACTGGATGAGAACGTAGTCTCCGGGGCGTAGCTCGGAGAGAATTTGATCAAGTCGCAACGAACTGCGGAAGCTGGCTAGGGAGAGTCCGGACTCGGCGTGGTTGGCGACGGCCACGCCAGCGGGGAAAAATCGCGGGAGCATCTGGCCCCAGGCGGCCCAGGGTTCGCCCGGCTGGTCGGTGACGGTGGAGTCGCCGGCGAGATAGACGGTGAGGGCTGAGTCGTTGCGCCTGATCTCCAGGCCCGCGACCGCGGG
>JBDLWD010000431.1:0-2812 GCA_039804465.1 Verrucomicrobiota bacterium
CCCCACCCACTCCTCCTGGCTCAACCGAGTCGAGCGGTTCTTCGCGCAACTCACCCGCAAACGCTTCCAGCGTGAAAGCTTCTCGAGCGTCGCCCAACTGCGCTCCGCCGTTCGCGACTACCTCAAAACCCATAACGCCTCTCCTCGCCCCTTCAAGTGGACCGCCTCCGCAGACCCCATCCCCGGAAAGGTCTCCCACTTGTGAAGGGAACTTCAGTGACGGGACACTAGACTAGGTTTGCGGCCAGGAACCAACCATCAACCCACTATCCACCACGCCTCTCGGCAGCACAAAAAACGGAGGCCCTTTTGGGGGCCTCCGCGCAGGGATTGGAAGCGATGCGGCCGCCTTTTATTGCACCGAAACCGGGATGGTGATCTCGCCGGTGTTGCCGTAGCCCTTCAGGAACAGGTTGCCGGTGCCGGGTTTGCCGCCCTTCACCTCGATGGATACGGAGGACTGTCCGGCGGGGACTATGACCTCGGGCATGATGACGCTGTCGGGAATGTCTGTGGTGACATCAAGCAACTGGCCGCCTGCGGGAGCGGGGGAGGGGATGGTGAAGGAGATGGACTGGATGCCGCCTTGGGTGAGCGAGAGGGTGGCGGGCGAGACGTCTAGCACGGCGGGGTCGACGCGGAAGGTGCCGATGGGAGAGTTGCCGGCGGCACCCTCGAGCGTGACGCGGTAGTTGCGGCCTGTTTCGACGGCTGGGACGTAGAAGTTGAGGGCGTTTGCCGAGGCAAACTCGGTGCGGACGGGCTGGTCGTCGAATTTTACCACGTCGGCGCTGCCCAGGCCGCGGCCGACGACGCTGATTTTCGCCCCGACCGGGCCGCGGTTGGTCTCCATGGAGAGGACGTAGCGGGCGACCACGCGGGTGCGGATGATGTCGGTGTATTCCTGACGGCGGGTGATGCCTCCGCCGTGCTCGATGGCGTAGTCCACCACATAGTAGTAGGCGAGCTCGTCGCGACCGGCGGGAAGCTGGAACTCGTGCTCGAAGACGTTTTTGCCGAGACCGCCGGCCTTCATCTCCTGGGTCTGGCCGTCGATCACGATGGTGGCCTTGATGCTGTCCTCGACGACCTTGGTGCTTTTCGGGGTCACGCGCAGGCCGAAGGTGTAAATGCGGGAGGGATTCTCCGGCAGGACCTTTGGCGTGAGGTCAGTGAGCTTTAGGTCGCAGCCAGCGAGAACGAGCAAGGCGGCGGCGCAAAACACGGCACGCCAGACGCGGTTGAGGGAGAATACAGATTGGTGGTGCATCGCGAGGTGGATATCGGGTAAGCCGGTAGCGATAATGGCCAATCCAACTCTGGCAAAGCAGGAAATCGACGTTCCGACGATTCAGTCGGGTTTCGAGGGCAGTCCTCTTGGGCTATACGTTCATGTCCCTTTTTGCGCCAGCACCTGCGATTTTTGCGCTTTTTACCAGACCACGCCGACTCGCGACGGGGTGACGGGCTACTTGGAGAACGTGCGACGCGAACTTGTGCTAGCCCGGCCGCGCCGGCCGGTGGAGACGGTGTTTTGGGGCGGCGGCACCCCGGGATTGCTCGCGCCTGATGATCTGCGCGCATTGGGCGACATCGTTCTTCAGGCCTGCGGACGGATGCCTTCCGAGTGGACGGTGGAGCTGGCGCCCGCATCCGTCACCGATGAGCGGCTGGCTGCCTTGAAATCGCTCGGTGTCACCCGCGTTTCGATGGGCGTGCAAAGTTTTTCGCCCGCCCTGCTGGACGCGCTCGGACGGCAGCACACGCGCGAGCAGGTGCTGCGCGCCTACGATCGAGTGCGTGCGGCCGGTTTCGCGAGCGTGAACCTGGACCTCATGTTCGCACTGCCCGGGCAGGACGAGGCGGCCCTGGTGGAGGATCTGCGCACCGCGACCGCGCTCGCGCCCGACCATCTTTCCACCTATTGCCTGACCTTCGAGGAAGACACGAAACTGTGGGTCAAGCTGTCGCAGGGCCGGGTGAAGCTCGATCCGGATCACGAGGCGCGGCTCTACGCGCGGGCCTGGGACGAGCTGGCCGATGCCGGATACGCCCACTACGAAGTCTCGAATTTCGCCCGCCCCGGGCACGAGTGTCGCCATAATCTGAACACGTGGCGCATGCACGAATGGATCGGCGTCGGTCCCTCTGCGGCGGGCCAGCACGACGGCTGGCGCGGGGCGAACGCTTCCGATCTGGACAAATGGGGCGATGCCGTGGGCCGGGGCCAACGCATGACGGAGGACCGGGTGGCCCTCTCGCCGGCTTTGCTGGCCGAGGATGCCGTCGTCTTCGGCCTTCGTCTCAACGCGGGAGTGGATCTGGCCGCGCTGCGCGCCCGGTTTTCGGGGGTGAAAGGTTGGGCCAAGGTGGATGCCGAACTAGCCCGCTGCTGCGAAGGCGGGCTGGCCGAGCGCTACGGCGCGGTCGTCCGCCTCACGCGGGCCGGGCGCCTGCTGGCCGACTCGGTCGGCTCGGAGTTGATGGGGCTTTTGGCTCGGGAATAGGCCCAAGACTCACCAAGGGCCCTCCTTCGGATTGATTTTTAGCGTCTTGAGCGGGTGGGAGGGGGCCACCTTTGGCAGGTTGCCAAAGTTGCCGCGAATAGAATTTGCCCCTCGCGCGCACGCGCCGAACTTGCCAAGTTGGTCCTTTTTATCGACGTCATGATCTCCGAGTCCTCCGCACCCAAGCCCCTCGTCGCCAATGAGGGCATCAAGTCCGCCTCGCGTCACCTGCGCGGCAATCTCAAGGCGGAATTTGCCGACGCCTCCACGCCGAACGTGAGCGCCGACTCCGAGCAGCTCATCAA
>JBDLWD010000432.1:0-4148 GCA_039804465.1 Verrucomicrobiota bacterium
CCGGCGAAAACAGCCCGACCAAGCGCGAGCTCGACCTCGCCCTTGCCGGCGACGGTTTCTTCACCGTCCGCATGCCGGACGACACCCTGGCCTACACCCGCGCCGGCGAGTTCCGCCTGAACGCCGAGCGCACCATCGTGAACAGCCAGGGCCTGCCCGTTCTCTCCGACGGCAACAACCCCATTCAGCTTCTGCCCCAGGGCGGTCCACCCGTGATCAACGCCGACGGCACCGTCCGCCAGGGCGACGCCATCCTGGGCCGCCTCGCCATCGCCGAGGCCGCCGCGCCCGAGCGTCTCGTCCCCATGGCCGGCGGTCTTTTTCTCGCCGACCAGAGCGCCGGCATGCGCCCGGTCGAGAAGCCCGTCGTGCAGCAGGGATACCTCGAGGGCAGCAACGTCCAGCCCCTGCGCGAGATGGTGGACCTCGTGAGCATCTCCCGGGCTTACGAAGCCAACCAGCGGCTCATCCAGAGCCGCGACAAGCTGCTCGAACGCACCCTCGAAAGCCTCGGTTAACCTCAGCCCCCTCTTTATCAGCCTATGAACCTCTCGCTCTACTCCGCCGCCACCGGCATGGAAGCCCAGCAGCTCAACCTGAACACCATCGCGAACAACCTCGCGAACGTGAACACCCCCGGTTTCAAGCGCAGCACCATCGGCTTCCAGGACCTGCTCTACCAGAGTCCCCGCAACGCCGGCGCCGAAAACGGCGGAGGCAATCTCCTGCCCACCGGCATCGAGGTCGGCAACGGCTCCCGCGTGGCCTCCACCTCCAAGGTCTTCACCCAAGGCCAGCTCACCAACACCGGCGAGCGCCTTGATGTCGCCCTCCAGGGCGACGGCTTCTTCGAGGTTCAGCGCCCCGACGGCACCACCGCCTACACCCGCGACGGCACCTTCAAGCTCAACGCCGCCGGCCAGGTCGTCACCGCCGAGGGCCTGCCCGTCCTCAGCGGCTTCCAGCCCGTGCCCGCCGGCACCGTCGCCATCAACATCGCCGAGAACGGCGAGGTCACCTACCAGACCGCCAACGGTAACCAGAGCTTCCGGCTCAACCTCACCCGCTTCGCCAATCCTTCCGGCCTCCAGAGTCTTGGCGGCAACCTCTACGCCGCCACCGGAGCCAGCGGCACCGCCGAAACCGGCCAGGCCGGGGAAGAGGGCTATGCCCGCGTCATGCAGGGCTACATCGAGACGTCCAACGTGAACATCGTCGAGGAGATGGTGAACCTCATCGTCGCCCAGCGCGCCTACGAGGTGAACAGCAAGTCCATCCAGACCTCGGACGAGATGCTCCAGAACATCAACCAGCTGAAGCGCTGAGCCCGCCCGCCGCCATGCGCCGCTTCGTCCTACCTTTCTTCGCCTCCCTGCTCCTTTTCTCGGGAACGCCCGGCCATGCCTCGTATGTCCCGGGCGCGCCCGCCGTCTCCGCCTCCGCCGCTACCACCGAGGATCCGTGGCTCGTCACCCTCTCCGCTCTTCTCGTCGAGCGCTACCGCGCCGTCGGCGATCTGCGTCTCGCCTGGCACCGCCCGCCCGTGGCTGATGCCCCGCGGTCGGCCGATCTCGAGATCGTCAACGCCCCCGCCATCCTCGCCCCTCAGCTTCTCGTCACCGTGCGCGCCCGCGACGCCGCCGGCCGCGTCTCCGAACACGTGCTTCTCCTCCGCGCCGAGCTCTGGCGCGATGGCTGGTCGCTCCGCCAGCCCGGCGCGCTTGGCGCGCCGGTCGCCCCCGCCGAGCTTGAGCCGGTCCGCGTCGATGCCCTCCGCGAGCGCGACGCCCTCACTTTCGATCCCGCCGCCGAAGCGCCCGAGCTCGACCTCGCCCGCTCCGTCCCCGCCGGCCGTGTTCTCGTCTGGCGCGACGTGGTCCGCCGCCCGCTCGTGCGGCGCGGCCAGCCCGTCGATGTCGTCGCCTCCGACGGCGCCCTCACCGTCTCCCTCCGCGCCGTGGCCCTCCACGATGCCGCCCGCGGCGAAAGCGTCCGCGTCCGCAACCCCGACTCCCGTCGCGAATTCGTCGCCCTGGTCACCTCCGAGGCCCGCGCCGCCGTCCGCTTCTGAGCCTCCGATCCCTTCCTGCCATGCGCCTCGCCTGCATCCTTTTCCTTTTCCCCGCGTTCCTCTCCGCCGGCTCCCTCTGGACCGCCGCCGGTTCCCGCGAGCAGGGTGTCGCCGCCGATTTTCGCGCCGCCCGCGTCGGTGATATTCTCACCATCCTCGTCGCCGAAAACGCGGCCACCTCCTCCAGCCAGAACAAGACCACCGCATCCGAATCCTCGGCGGATGCTGCCGTCTCCCAGTTTCTCTTTCCCGCTGCCGCCAGCAAGTTCGGCACCCACAACGGCCAGCTCCCGGGCGTGAAATTCGGCGGCAAGAGCGACTTCACCGGCGGCGGCCAGGTCAGCAACACCCAGTCGCTCACCGCCCGCGCCGCCGTGCTCGTCACCGACGTGCTCCCCAACGGCAACCTCGTCGTCGCCGGCGCCCGCAAGCTCACCTTCTCCGGCGAGACCCAGAACGTCATCCTCCACGGCCTCATCCGTCCCGCCGACATCGGCACCGGCAACACCGTCCTCTCCAGCAACGTCGCCGAGGCCCGTCTCGAGTTCATCTCCGAGGGCTCCCTCACCGAAGCCCAGAAACGCGGCTGGCTCACCAGTCTCTACGAGAAACTCCGCCCCTTCTGATCCCGCTCCTCGCGCATCACCAGTTTCGCCCATGCGTTTTTTTCTTCTACTAATCTCCTTCCTTCTACCCTTCGCCGCCCAGGCTGCGCGGGTGAAGGATCTCGTGCGCGTCGAAGGCGAGCGGGACAACCAACTCGTCGGCTACGGCCTAGTCGTCGGTCTCGCCGGCGACGGCGACTCCAACGCCTTGGCCACCCTCCAGTCCATCGCCAACATCCTTGAGCGCAACGGCGTCAAGGTCGACCCCGCCCTCATCAAATCCAAGAACGCCGCCGCGGTCATGATCACCGCCGATATCGGCGCTTTCCTCCCCCCCGGCACGCGCATCGACGTCACCGTCGCCGCGCTCGGCGACGCCAAGTCCCTCCAGGGCGGCGTCCTCCTTCAGAGCCCGCTCCTCGGCGCCGACGGTCGCGTCTACGCCGTCGCCCAGGGGCCCATCGCCGTCGGCGGTTTTGTCGGCGGCGCGGGCGGCGCGGGAGGCGCCACCGTGCAGAAAAACCACCCCACCGTCGGCATCATCAGCAACGGCGCCATCGTCGAGCGCGAGATCCCCGCCAGCGTGGTGCGCGGCGGCCGCGTGGTCCTCACCCTGCGCCAACCCGATTTCACCTCCGCCTCCCGCCTTGCCGAGGCCATCGCCGAGGTCCTGCCCGAGACCGCCGCCCGCGCCCGCGACGCCGCCAACGTCGACCTCGTCCTGCCCCCCGCTTACCAGGGTCACGAGATTCGTTTCCTCGCCGACGTCGGCGCCATCGCCGTCACTCCCGACAGCGCCGCCCGCGTGGTCATCAACGAGCGCACCGGCACCATCGTCGCCACCGCCCCGGTCGGTCTCTCCCAGGTCGCGATCAGCCACGGCTCGCTCACCATCACCATCGCGCAAAACCTCGAGGCTTCGCAGCCCGCGCCCTTCTCGCGCGGCGGCCAGACCGCCATCCTTCCCAGCACCGAGACCAATGTGACCGAGACGAAGGGCAGCTTCATCCTCGTTCCCGAGGCCTCCTCTGTCGAGCGTCTCGCGACCGCGCTCAACGCCCTCGGCGTCACCACGCGCGAGATGATGGCGATCTTCCAAACCCTCAAGTCCGCCGGCGCCCTCCAGGCCGATCTCGTGATCAACTGATCCACGCCCCGCCATGATAACCCCCGTCTCCGCCCTTTCCTCTTCCGTCCCCGCCGACCTCGCCCGCTCCGCCCAAGGCCCCTCGGCCGCCGGCAAACCCTCGCCCGCCGAGGTGCAAAAAGCCGCCCGCCAGTTCGAGGCCATCATGGTCCGCCAGCTCCTCGCCCCCTCCATCCACCCCCTCATGGAGGGCGGTCTCGGCGGTGCTGGCGGAGGGCAGGGCGGGGGAGTCTACGGCTACCTGCTCACCGACACCCTCGCCACCTCCGTCACCCAGGGCGGAGGCCTCGGCCTTTCCAACGTCATCGCCCGCCAGCTCTCCCCC
>JBDLWD010000433.1:0-9444 GCA_039804465.1 Verrucomicrobiota bacterium
AAAAATCCAGAAGGATTTTCAACGGGTGGAGGGCGACGTCAGCGGCCAGGTGGCCGATCTGCTGCGCGGCAACAAGGCGGTGAAGCTGCACGCGATGGAGACGAAGGTGGCGCAGGACTTCGAGCGCCAGGCCGACATGATCCGCCGCAAGAGCTACGAGCGCGACATCTACTCGCACGTCGAGTGGATCAAGCAGGAGGGGCTCACCTACGTCTGCTACGCGCTTCTCATGGCCGCGTGCACGTGGCGCTTTCTCTCGGGCCACATCGATCTCGGCATCGTGGCGGCCTGTCTCGCCGCCTACCTAGGTCTCGTGGGGCCCCTGCAGGGCGTGTTCACCGCATTTACTCTTTGGGCGGGCGCATCGGCCGCGCTGGAGCGCATCGGCGCGGTGCTCGACACCAACACCACCACGCCCGATCCGGCGGTGCCCGCGGAGACGGCGCCCGAGCCCCGCGCGCCCATCGCGCTGGAGCACGTCACCTTCGGCTACGAACCGGGCCGCCCGGTGCTGCGCGACGTCTCGCTGGTCATCGCGCCGGGCGAGCGGGTGGCCTTCGTGGGGCCCTCAGGCGCGGGCAAGACGACCATCACCCAGCTGCTGCTCAGGCTTTACGATCCGCAGTCGGGCGTGGTGCGCATCGGCGCCTCCGATCTGCGCGTCTTTTCCACCCGGGCGCTGCGCCGGCATTTCGGCGTGGTTCCGCAGGACCCTTTCATCTTCAACACCACGCTGCGCGACAACCTGCGCGTGGCGCGACCCGACGCCGATGACACAGCCATCCGCCGCGCCTGCGAACAGGCCAACGCGTGGGAATTCATCGCCGCCCTGCCCGGCGGTCTCGACGCCCGGGTGGGCGAGGGCGGTTCGATGCTTTCCGGCGGCCAGCGCCAGCGTCTCGCCATCGCGCGCGCCCTCCTGGCTGCGCCGGCCTGCTTTATCTTCGACGAGGCGACCAGCGCGCTCGACACCCTGAGCGAGAAGCTGATCTCGGAGGCCATCGAGCACAACCTGGGCGACCGCACCGCGATCTTCATCGCGCACCGCCTGGCCACCGTGAAGCACTGCGATCGCATCTTCGTGCTCTCGGGCGGCGCCATTGCCCAAGCGGGCAGCTATGCCGAGCTCATGGCCCAGGAAGGGCTCTTCCAAGACCTCGTCCGCGGCCAGCAGCTTCGCGATTAAGCGGCCCGCTCGCGGGCCGTCTGATGAGAGGGAGTCGTAATCAGCAGGGGGCAAAACCGGGTATTGGCCCTGCGCCAGATTTGTCACCCGGGCGCCTTGGTGGTTAAACAACAGCAGACGCGCGGACACTTTTCTTGCGCCGGGCAGGCAGATCTCTAACAAGACACATCTCTAATCACTTACCCGCATGAAACTCATCATCGCCATCATCAAACCGTTCAAACTCGAGGAAGTGAAGGAGGCCCTGGCCGGTATCGGCGTCGAGGGCATGACCGTTACCGAGGTCAAGGGTTTCGGCCGCCAGAAGGGCCATACGGAAATCTATCGCGGTTCCGAATACACCGTGGATTTTCTGCCCAAGGTGAAACTCGAGATCGTGGTCGCCGACGACGTCGTGGGCAAAACCGTGGACGCCATCGTCAAGGCCGCCAAGACCGGCAAGATCGGTGACGGCAAGGTCTTCGTGGTCGGGCTCGAGGACGCGGTCCGCATCCGCACCGACGAGCGCGGCGACGCCGCCATCTAAGCGAATTTCCCAAGTCGTATTTCCGGCCGGCCTTCCCTTGTAGGAATGGCCGGCTTTTTTATTCCAACCGTGCGCGACCGCGTGCCCCGGCGGAACCACGGGCACGCGGAAATCAGGCGCCGTGACGGGCCAGGATTTGTTGCCAGAGCGCCTCGGCTTTTTCCGATGCCAGGGCCCGGGCCCGGGCGACCTCGGCCTCGCGGGCGGCGAGGTTGCGGGCGGCGATTTTGGCGAGATCGTCCAGATTGTAGAGGTAGACGTTGTCGAGGCGCGAGACCTCCGGCTCGATGTCGCGCGGCAGGGCGAGATCCAGAAAAAGCCAAGGCAGGGCGCGGCGGCGGTTCCGTGCGGCGGAGACGTCGGCCGCGCGCACCACGGCATCGGGCGCGGCGGTGGAGCCCACGACGATGTCGTAATCGCCCAGATGACGGGCGAAGAGCTCAAAGGGCAGGGCGGTGGCGTCGAGTTGTTGGGCCAACGCGAAGGCGCGCTCGGGCGTGCGGTTGGCGACGGTAAGCGCTCCGGCGCCGCGGGAGCGGAAGGCCTTGGCGGCTTTTTCGCCGATGTCGCCCGCGCCCAGCAGGAGCACGCGGGCCTCGGACAGATCGCCGAAGATGGTGGCCGCGAGTTCGACGGCGACGTTTGCCACGCTGACCTGTCCCTCGTTCAGGGCGGTGTGGGTGCGGATGTGTTTCGCGGCTTGAAAGGCTTTTTGGAAAACCCGGTTGAGCACCGGGCCGGCGCGGCCCGCGGCCTGGGCCTCGGCGTAGGCGTCCTTCACCTGGCCGAAGATCTCGTTCTCGCCAAGCAGCTGGGATTCGAGCCCGGCGGCGACGGCGACGAGGTGGCGGATGGCGGCCGCGCCGGTGGCATGGGCGCGGATGGCGGCGAAGTCGTCCGCCGCGAGGCCGGTCACCTCGCAGAACGCGGCCTCCAGGATGGCGAGATCGGCCGGGTTGGCGGCCACGCCGTAGAGCTCGACCCGGTTGCAGGTGTTGAGCACGGCGAGCTCGGGCAGGCTTTGCGGGCCGATACGGGCGCGCAGCTCTTCGGCGCGCGCGGGCGGGAGCGCGAGTTTTTCCCGGAGGGCCAGAGGCGCGGTGTGGTGGCTGGCTCCGAGGTGGAAAAGAAGAGGGCCGATCGGCGCGCTCATCGCGTAGCCACCTCCGGGGGCGGCGCGGGGCGCGATCCGTGCCGGCTTGAATCGACCGGCACGATGGAAAGCAGCGCGGCGATGAAGAGTAGGGCGCAGGCGACGGCCCAGCGACGGCCGACCAGCCGGCGTGTTAGCCTGAGCGCGAGAGCCAGGGCGTAGGCCAAAAACACGCCGATTGTGGCGAGCAGTTTGACGAGGTTGACCGTGGCCGGTTCGCGCAGCCACCAGACCGATCCCACCGCGAGGGATGCCGCGAGCAGGGCTACGCCGGCGGCGAGCAGGCGCAGGCCGATCTGGTCGAGATCGCGGATCGAGGGCAGAAAGGCGTAGGCGCCGCCGACTTGTTTGCGGCGCAGGCCGTGGTCGCGCAGCCAATACATGCCCGCCACCAGGGCGAGCAGGCCGAAGACGCCGTAGCTGAAGAGCGCGAGTGCGGCGTGGAACTCGATCCAGGCGTTGCCGCCGAAAATGTGGGCGCGTTTGGCGGCGTCCCATGCCGGCACGAGGAGGGCGGTGACCGACAGGCAGGCGGAAAGGAGGGCGGTGCCGTAGCCGAGCAGGCTGAGGCGGAAGGCGGGTCCGACCAAAAGGTAGAGCGAGGCGGCGGACCAGGCGGTGAATTGCACCAGCTCGAAGGTGTTGCCCAGCGGGCACCCCTTGACCGCGACGCCGCGCAGGTAGAGGCCGAAGGTCTGAAAAGCGTAGCCGGCCGCGAGGATGAAATACATCACCGCGCGCGAGTGCCGCCTCTCGCGCAGAAGCGAAAGCGTGCCCAGTGCGGCGCCGGCGAGGTAGCAGGCGGCGGCGAGCCAGAGCCAGGTGCGGTCGGTGATCGGCGGCATGAGGAGTAAAACTAAGGCCGCGGGGCGATGCGGGGCAAGCGGGCGGTCAGGCGCGGCGGGCGATCCAGAAACGGCACTCGTCGGAGAATCCGCGCACGGCGGCGTTTTCGCGCCCGAGTTCGCGGCGGAGATGGTCCGTCACGTGGGTCCAACCGGTGGCGGCGAGATCGCCGAGGATCTCCGCCCGGTCGGGCAGGTGCATGAAGGTGTCGCCGCAGTGGTCGCTGAAGCGCCGGTCGCCGAATTCGCGCAGGCGCGGGTCCTGTTTTCCCGCGGCCCAGCGGCGGGCCTCGAGGCGCCAGCTGGCGCGCTCGGCGGGGGAGTGGTCGCGGTCGTGCGTGCTGAAAAGGAAGGGCGCGCCCCGCCGGCAGACGGCGGCCAGTTGGCGCAGGGCGCGGCGGCGATTGCGGCGCAGGGGTATCTGCATGAGCCCGTTGAAAAGAAAAAGGCAGCCCTCAAAGCGGGGGGCCGGGAGCGAGGAGCCGGGAGCCTGAAATGCGGGGTGGGTGTCGAGCCGGGTGGCGTCGGCGTGATGGATGGCGATGGCCGCGCCGCGCTCGGCGGCGAGGGCCTCGGCCTGATCGACCAACTCGCGCGCGAAGTCGAAAGCGGTGAGGTTCCCGTAGCCCAATGCGTGGAGGGCCACGCACACGCGGCCGGCGCCGCAGCCGGCCTCGAGGAGAGGCGCGGCCTTGTCGGTGAAGTGGCGCTCGATCAGGAGGCGTTCGCTCGCCCAAAGGCCGATCTCGTGGGCGGCCTTGGCGTAGTGAACGACGGCGCGCAGGTCGTTGAAGTCCTTCTGCACCTGGGCGGCGGTGATTTTTCTCGCGGCGGTCACGGCGCGGGGTAGGTCGCTTACCTTTTCCGCCAAGCGGCGAGGAACATGCCGTTGGCTTCCAGTTCGTGGGGCCAGAGGAAGTGGCCGGTGGCGGCGCCGCCGGCGGGTGGGGGCAGGCCGGGCAGGGCGAAGGGTTCGAGCTCGGGGTGGGCGGCGGAAAAGGCGCGGACGATGTCGGTGGTCTCGGCGCGGGTGATGGTGCAGACCGCGAAGACGAGGCGGCCGCCGGGCTTGAGCGCCTTGTGGGTGTTTTCCAAAAGCTGGAGCTGGATGGCGGCGAGCTCGCGCACATCCGTTTCCGTGAGCGTCCAGCGGGCGTGGGGATTGCGCTGCCAGGTGCCGACGCCGGAGCACGGGGCGTCGACTAGGATGCCGTCGAACTTGGTCTTGGTGGGCAGGAAGGGGCCGCCGTTCCAGGTGACGGCGCGGAAGTTGAAGGCGTGGGCGCGGGCGGCTCGCTTCTTCAGCGAGGCGAGCCGGCCGGTGTGGCGGTCGGAGGCCCAGATCAGGCCCTTGTTGTCCATCAGGTCGGAGAGATGGAGCGTCTTGCCGCCCTCGCCGCAGCAGGCGTCCCACCAGGTCTCGTTCGACTTGGGCGCGCAGGCCAGGCCGACGATTTGCGAGGCGAGATCCTGGATTTCGAAGAGGCCCTTTTTGAACTCCTCGCTTTTGAACAGGTCGCTCGGGCCGGTGTAACGCGCGGCGGTCGCGGCTCCGGAAGGAAATGCGAAGCCGGCGGGCAGGGCGGCGGTCGCCGCGTGGCGCAGGGCGCGCACCACGGAGGCGGCGAACTCGCGCTGCGGGCGGATCCAGAGCGCGGGCTGGCGCTGGAGCTGGCGCAGGCAGGCGAGGCGCGCCTCGGGGGAGGGAAAATCGATGGCGGCAAGCGCCCAGTCCGGCATCGCGCGGGCGGAAAGGGTCTCGGGTTTGATGGAGGCCGGATCGGCATCGAAGCGGCGCTGCAGATCGAGCGCGGCGAGCACGCGCTGCGGCAGGGCGCGGTCCTCGTCCAGCCAGCGCAGCCAGCGGTAGTAGGCGAAGACGGCGCCGGAGAGGGCGCGCTTCTCGTGGGATTCGAGCTCGCGGTTGGCGCCCACCTCGCGGCGCAGGACGGCGTCGGCCGGCTCGTCGGGCGAGACTTGGGAAAGGATGTGGGCGGCGCGCTGGGCGAGGGCGGTGGACATGGAGCTAGGGTCAGGGAGCGAGAGGCAGGGAGCAGCGAGTCGCAAGCCGGGAGCCGGGGCGCGTCCGGGCGTAGGGGGTCAGCGGCCGCCCTTGGCGAAAAGCATCACATGCACGGTCTTCAGCACGATGGCGGCGTCGAGACGGAAGCTGTAGTTGCGAATGTAATACAGATCATATTCCAGCTTGCGCAGAGTGTCGTCCAGGTTCGCCCCGTAGGGGTAGTTGACCTGGGCCCAGCCGGTGATGCCCGGGCGCACGAGGTGGCGGAAATGATAGCAGGGGATCTGCTTTTCGTAGTCGGCCACGAGCACGTCCCACTCGGCGCGGGGGCCTATCATGCTCATGTCGCCCTTGAGCACGTTCCAGAGCTGGGGCAACTCGTCGAGGCGGGAGGCGCGCAGGAAGGAGCCGACGCGGGTGATGCGTTTGTCGCCCTTGGCGGTGTAGCGCGCGCCGCCGGTCGCGGCGCGCATGGTGCGCAGCTTGTAGAGCGGGAAGGGCCGGCGGTCGCGCCCCACGCGGGTCTGGCGGAAGAACACCGGGCCGCGGTCGTCGAGCCACACGGCCAGGGCGGCGAGGGCGAGCACGGGCGCGGAGAGCAAAAGGACGACGAGGGCGAGCGCGATGTCCGACACCCGCTTGAGGCGCTCGAAGACCGGGTCGCGCGCGAGGGAAAAGCCCTCCTGGAAAAGCCACGTCTGGTTGATGCGGTAGAGCGGGATCTTCCTCCAGACGAGCTCGTGGAAAAGCTCCAGAGTGTAGGTCGGCACGCCGCTGAAGTGCAGTTGCACTAGGCGCTGGGGGATGCCGGGAGGCAACTCGCGGGTGTATTCGCGGAGGACGACGGCCTCGACCTGCAGTTCGTTGCGTTCGATTTGATCGAGCAGTTCGCCCAGCGCGGGCCGGTCGGGGGAGGCGTCTTCCGGGGTGGGGGCGGCGTAGAGGACGGGACGGTGAAAATCCGCGCGGTCGCATTCTTCGGCAAACGCACGCGCGCTCTCGAGATCGCCCACAAACACCACCGAACGGTTGCCCCGCGTCGCGGCCCGGCGGAGGGCGAACGCGCGGCGGATGCCGAGCCCGACGGGGGCGATCAGCAGAAAAGAAAGTATCGTGACCAGACGGCTTTGCTGGAGCGAAAAGTCGCCGCTGAGCACGACGTGGGTGACCAGCAGCGTGGCCAGCGTGGCCGAGAAAACCGCCAGGAGATGCTGGCTGGAGTAATCGAGGGAGAGGAAGTCGCTGCGCGAGGAGTAGCCGTCGATCAAGGCGATGGCGATTATGACAAACGCCGCCGGCACCAGCAGGGGCCACAGTAATGGCTCGGACGGGTCAAGGATGCCGCGCAGCACGGCCACGGCGTTGAACGCCAGGAAAACGCCCGCCAGGTCTCCGATCAGGAGGGCGAGAGAGAATCGTCTGCTGGATTTCATTTTGCTGGGAAGACGTCCTTAGGGTGAATCCTTGGTTCGTCTCTGAGAAGGGCAAAGGTGGGAAATCTCCCAGCAGGGATTCGCCCTTCTGGTGCGAAAATCCGGGCGGGATAAGTTGCCCCCGTTTGTGCCGCAGGTTGAGGTCACGTGAATGTCTGAGCTCCCCGTTCAAACCGTGCTCGCGGTCAAGGCCGTCCCGGGCTCGTCGCGCGACGAGGTGGCGGGGTGGTTGGGCGACGCGCTAAAGGTGAAGGTGCGGGCGCCGGCTTTGGATGGGCGCGCCAACGCCGCGGTGTGCGAGTTGCTGGCCCGTCATCTGGGCGTGCCGCGTCGCGCGGTCGAATTGAAGCAAGGCGACACCTCGCGGCTGAAGCGCTTCGTCATCTCTGGTCTGGACGCGGCCGCCTTGCGTGCGCGCGTGGCCGCTGGCGGCGTCTCCGGTCGCGCCTAGTCTTCGGCTCGCAGACTGCGGGCGTAGAGAACCACCGCGATGGCGACCACGAGGTTGAACCCGCCTGCCACGGCGCGCAGGACGGGGGCCATGGGCAGGAGAAACAAAAGGATTCCGCAGCCGGCGAAACCGGCCGCGGCGAAATAGCATAGGAGGCGGGCGCGGCGGACGTCGGTCTCGGTCATGCGATCTTGCGACATGGCGGGGATAAATTGCTCAACGGCCGCGGGACGACCAGTCGGAAGTGCGCCGGCAGAAGAGTCGCGGGCGCCGATCAGGGCGCGGTGGATTTCGTGGGGCGGGTCACAACCGCTTGAAACGCGGGCTTCGGGTTCAGGTCGCGGTCGAAGAGCAGGGGGTGGTTGCGTCGTCCCCGCACCGGCCAATTGTTGAGCCAGCTCGCGCCGTCGTGGAGGCCCCAGAACGTGACGCGGTCGATCTGTTCCCGGTGCCGGAGAAACACGCCGAAGAGCTCCGCGTAGCGCGCGGCCAGCCTCTGTTGCATCTGCGCGGGCAGGCCGTCGCGGTAGGGGTCGAGCTCGGGCGCGCCGTCCTCGCGAAGGGCCACGTCGGCCACTCCCTGGGGGCCGCGCGAGGGCAGCACGTTCACGTCCAGTTCGGTGATCATCACCTTCAGTCCCAGAGCGGAAAATTCCCGGATGGTGGCATCCACTTCCGCGGCCGGAGGCCACTGCAGGTTGTAATGGCCCTGCAGGCCCACGCCGTCTATCGGCGCGCCGCGTTCCTTCAGGCGGCGAAGCAGGGCGAGGGCGCGCTTTCGCTTGGCCGGTTGCTCGAGGTTGTAATCGTTGTAATAAAGCTCGGCTTTCGGATCCGTCTCCCGGGCGATCCGGAAGGCCAGCTCGACGAAGTCCTCGCCGAGAATGCGCCGCCACGGCGAGTCGCGCAGCACCTCCGGGCCGCCGTCGGCCACCGCTTCGTTGACCACATCCCAGCCGCGAATGCGACCGCAGTAGCGGCCGGCCACGGTTTCGATGTGGGTGCGCATCCGCGCGCGCAGCTCGTCGGCGGAGGCCGGCTGGCCATCCGGGCCGGTAAACACCCACGCGGGTGTCTGGCTGTGCCAGACCAGCGTGTGACCGATGACGGCCAGCTTGTGTTTTTCGCCAAAGGCCACGAGCGCGTCGGCCGCGCGGAAGGTGAACTCGCCGGGGCGCGGCTGCACGTGGTCCCACTTCAAATCGTTTTCCGGCGTGAGGGAGGAGAACTGGCGGGCGAGCAGCGCCGCCGCCGGGGAATCCGGTTTTGAGACCACGGAGGCGGGCACGGCCGCGCCGATGAGAAAATCCCGGGCATAAACTTCGCGCAGCGCGGGCGTGGCCGCATCGGCTGGCGCGGAAGCGAGGCGCAGGCAAAAGGCCGAGGCCACGCCGAGGAGAAGACGAAGGCGCGTGGGCGGACTGATCAGGGCTAGGGTGCGCCGGCGCCGGCGCGGAAGGGCAGGGCGGGCAGGCCCGCGGTGTTGGCGAGGTTTGGCCGGGCCGCCTCGTCCCAGGCGAATCGCACCGCGGCGGGTGCGGTCACGAGCGGGCTGGTGACCACGATGGTGTCGCCCTCGATCTTTGCGGTGCCCGGAAAAAAGCGGCCGTCGGGTCCGGCGATGGTGAACCAAGTGAGCGGTTTTTGATCGGTGGCGACCAGCCCGCCTTCGGCGTGGTCGAAGCGCAGCACGGCGCGCCCGCCGACGAACTCCGCAGCGCGGAGCACGGGGCCGGACCAGACGACGTCGGCGCGGCCGTAGTCCTTGGCGAGGGCGAGACGGGCTAGGCGCTCGCCGACGTCGAGCTTGTTGCGCGGGTGAATGTC
>JBDLWD010000434.1:0-2939 GCA_039804465.1 Verrucomicrobiota bacterium
TCGTTTGCCGGGCGGCCTTGGCGAGGCGCGCCGGCCGCTTCAGGCGGCCATCAAGTCCCGCAGGTAGGCGCCGAGCTTTTCGTTCGTCGGGCCGTAGCCGTCGCCGTAGAGATACATTTCCAGGGCGGTGAGAATCTCGGTGGCGGTCTGGTGGCGTTTGTCGCGGTCGCGGGTCAGCGCCTTTTGGATGATGGCTTCGAGCTTGGGATCGATATCCGGTCTAAGGCTGGCGAAACGGGGGATGGGCAGTTCGAGGATGTTGCGGCGGGATTCCAGGCGGTCGGTGCTGCGGAAGATGTTTTTGCCCAGCAACAATTCGGTGAGGACGATGCCGAGTGGAAAGATATCCGCGCGTGCGTCGGTGACGGCGTAGCTGGCTTGTTCGGGCGAGAGATACTCGTCTTTGCCGGCGATCACCTGGCCTTCCTCGTTATACATGAGGTCTATGGCCTTCGCTATTCCGAAGTCGGTGAGCTTCACGTCGCCCTCGTAGGCGATCATGATGTTTTTGGGGCCGATGTCGCGGTGCACGATGCCAAGCAGGCGGCCCTCGCGGTCGCGCTTGTTGTGGGCGTAGGCCAGTCCGCGTGCGATGCGCGAGACGATGAAGGCGGCAAGGTCGACGGGGATGGTTCTGCCGAGG
The DNA here is from genome assembly GCA_039804465.1 of Verrucomicrobiota bacterium. Taxonomy (GTDB): domain Bacteria; phylum Verrucomicrobiota; class Verrucomicrobiia; order Opitutales; family Opitutaceae; genus IMCC26134_A. Next base: position 644 of record JBDLWD010000434.1, read on the forward strand.
GCGATGTGGCGTTCGAGGAACTGCTCCAGGTTCACGCCGTTCACATACTCCATGACCATGAAGTATTGGCCGCCGATCATGCCCAGATGGTAGGTCTGGACGATGTTGGTGTGGACGAGGTCCGCGACCAGCCGCGCCTCGCCGATGAAATTATTCTGAAACTCCGGTATGGTGGAATATTCCTCGCGAATCAGCTTCACCGCGACGGTCTTGCGAAACTGGCCGGCTCCCCGCTGGCAGGCTTCGAAAACCATGCCCATGCCACCGTCGGCGATTTTGCGGACCATCTCGTAGTGAAGTTCATTAAAGATGTGTTTGAGCGCGGCCACGGTCCCACGAGCAAAGCATGAAACGTATTGCTGGCAAGAGGGTAAATATTCCCTAGCACGGAATCTGCTTTGTGCCGTAAGGATCAATCTCCCCGGGAGCGGTCGAGCCGGTCGTTGACAAGCGCGGGACGGCGGAAACGTTCACCCACCATGATTACGCTGACCAGTCGCGCCGCCGGACAAATTCGCCAGATGCAAAAGGAGTTGGGGGCGGAGGATCGCGTTTTGCGTCTGCTGGTCGAATCGGGTGGATGCTCGGGATTTCAATACGGCATGTCCTTCGACGAGCCCAAGGCCGATGATCAGCGGTGCGAGAGCGAGGGAGTGGCCATGGTGCTGGATGCGACCAGCGCCGCCTACCTGAATGGTTCGCAGGTGGATTTCGACGACGGGCTCCAAGGAAAGGGCTTCGAGATAAAGAACCCCAACGCCCAAAGCACCTGCGGGTGCGGCAAGTCGTTCAGTTAAGACACGGCACACGCCGTCGTCGCGCCGCCCTGCATCCGTCGCCAGGGCTCAGGCCGTGCCGGTGTGAAGAGCGACGATGCCGAAGGTCAGACGCGCCACCGTAACGTCGCGGAAACCGGCCCGGCGCAGTTCTTCGCTCATAGCCGAGTGGCCGGGGTAAGCTTCGATAGAGGCGTTGAGGTAATCGTAGGCGGCGCGGTCTCCCGTCAGCCAACCGGCGACGGTCGGGAGGACCTTTTTGGTGTAAAAGTAGTAGATCGGCCGGAACCAACCGTAGGGCTGGGAAAATTCCAAGACGTGCACCTTTCCGCCCGCGCGAAGCACACGCCGCATCTCGGAAAGAGCGCGGTGGCGGTCGGCCATGTTGCGCAGGCCAAAGGAAACGGACACGGCGTCAAAACAGGCGTCGGCGCAGGGCAGGGCCAGGCCGTCTCCGGGTTGGAAGGAGATGTCGGAGCCAGGGCCCTTCATGGCGCGTTGCTTGGCGATCGCCTCGTCGAGCATGGGCTGGCAAAAATCCATCCCGATGATTTTCGGGCTTTCCGGCAGGGCGCGCGCCAGGGCGAAGGCGACATCGCCGCTTCCGGTGGCCAGATCCAAGACCTCGCGCGGCTTCGCCGAGCATACCGTCCGCACCAGGCGGCGTCGCCACCACTGGTCTATTCCTCCGCTGAGCAGACGATTCGCCGCATCGTATCGGCGCGCGATGCGGGCGAACATGGTGTTAACGGCGCGAGGATCGGGCATGAGAGCGCGCACCTTAGGTGGGGTCTCGCCTTGCGCAACCTCCGGATGGCGACGGAATAAAATCCCTCTTCCTAGGGTGAATGCCATGATCTCGTAACATTAAGTAATTATACTCATATAAGTTTATAAATTTCTGTTAGTCATCGATAAATGGGCTGGCCATTCTTGACCATCACCTCGGTTTATGAGGCCGGGGTTTGACGCAATACAAGATACGAGAGTAACTTATATTCACTCCAAATACCCTTAACCTTCTAATCCCTCCTCCCTATGCCCGCTAATCTTACCAAACGCGAAATCGTTCTCGAAATCTATGAGAAGACTGGGTTTCCGCAAAAGGAAATCGTGAGCACCGTGCAAATGACTTTGGACATCGTCATGCGCGCCCTTTCCGAGGGTCGTAACGTCGAGTTGCGCAACTTCGGAGTGCTCGAGGTCCAGCGCCGCAAGTCGCGCATCGGACGCAATCCGAACAAGCCCGACGCCGAGGTGGTCATCCCGGAGCGCGCCGTCGTGAAGTTCAAGTCCGGCAAGATCCTCAAGCAGCTCCTCAAGAAGCTCGACATCACCCAGCTCTGATTCCGGCGCACGCCGCCTTTTTCGCCCGTTTTTTATCTGCGGGCGAAACATCAAGCCGGTCTTCCTTTCGAGGAAGGCCGGCTTGGTGTTTTTGGGGTGGCGCATGCGTCCTTCCGCACGCGATATTGATCGTTTTCCGCCTTTTATCGCACAGCACCGTCCCCAACGACCAC
>JBDLWD010000435.1:0-3842 GCA_039804465.1 Verrucomicrobiota bacterium
TTTCGACCAGGGCGAAGTGGTGGTGGCTCTGCAATTTCTTTCGCCCGGGCGTCATGCCGGACCAGGCGGAGATGTGGCGGAGATTTGCGCGCATGCGGAAGCCGCCGCGGCCGAGCGCGGACGTCCGCTGGTCACGGCCATGACCGCAACGCTGGCCGACGATCCTCGGGTGGATGAAATCTTGGCGCGTCGCGCCGGTCCGGCGTGCTTGCGGCTGCATGGCCCGGATCCAGCCTGAACGGCCAAACAGGGTTTCGGGGCCGGTTGCTTTCCTCAAAAGGGCCAGACGCGAGGTATGACGATCAAGGCCACGATCATGCAGGCCAAATTTAGCGGCACCCCGATTTTGACGAAGTCGCCGAATTTGTAGCCGCCCACGCCGTAGACATACGTGTTGGTCTGATACCCGATGGGAGTGGCGAAGGCCACCGAAGCGGCGAACATCACGGCGATCACGAAAGGTTCGTGGTGCACACCGAGTTTTTGGGCTATGCCCAGCGCTATCGGGATCATCAGTGCGGCGACGGCGTTGTTTGAAAGCAACTCGGTGAGCACCATCGTCACGAAATAGACGGCGCCCAGCACGAAGAAAGCCTTTTGGGTTTGGGGAACCGCGTGCTCGGCGAAGTCGACGATATTGCCTGCAAGCCAGGCTGCGGCGCCGGTGCGGTCCAGCGCCAGGCCCATTGCGAGCATGCCGAAAATGATGAACAAAACGGGCCACTCGATGGCGTCATAGGCTTCACGTGGCTTTAGCACGCCGGCGGCGCAGAGCAGCACGCACCCGGTGAGGGCCCCAAACTCTATGGACATGACCCCCATGCACTCGCCGATGATGACGGCGGCGATAACGGCGATCACCAGCGGTATGTGGCCCGGTTTGGATTTGGCCGGAGTGCGATTGGTGTGGTCGAAGAAGGTGAGATCCCTGTTGCCGGAGAGCGCATTGATCGCCTGATCCGTGCCCATCATCAGCAGCACGTCTCCGGGTTCGAGCGGCAGGCTGTCGACTTGTTCGCGGACGTTCCTGCCCTCGCGATGCAAAGCCATGACCACAAGTCGGTAGCGTTGACGGAAGTTGATTTCCCTCACTGTGCGCCCCACCAGTTCGGAGCGGGGATTTACCACGGCTTCGACCAAGGAGCCCTCGTGGGCGGCGATTTGTTCAAGGCCTAGATTCAGCTCGGTGACCAGGTCGATGCCGGCCGCGGCGCGGGTAGCCGCAATACCCTTGGGGCGGCAGGAGAGGATGAGGCGATCGCCGGCCTGTAGAGGGGTTTTTTCAGGCTCCAGATGAAAAGCCACGCCATCCCGGACCACCTCCAGCACACGCACGCCTCGCGCGGGTGTGAGTCCGGCCTGCCCTAAGGTTTTACCGATGGCGGGTGAGGCGGGCTGAACGAAGGCCTCGGTGATGTATTCGCGGCGCTCTTCCTCGGAGAGGATGGCCGTCAGCATTTCGCGCGATGGCAGCAGGCGATTGCCGAAGAGGCCGAGGTAGGCCGCGCCCACCAAGGTCATCGGCACGCCCAGCCAGGCCAGCTCGAAAAGGGCCAGGGGCGGCAGCCCCTTGGATGCTATCATGCCGGAAACCACGAGATTCGTGCTCGTGCCTATCAGGGTGCAGACTCCACCCAGGACCGCCGCGTAGGACAGGGGGATGAGCAGCTTCGAGGCGGCTATTTTCATCCGTCGCGCCAAGTTTAGCACCACGGGAAGGAAAACGACCACCACCGGAGTATTGTTTATGAAAGCGGAGATGCCGGCCACGCAGACAACCAGCAGGCACACCACCACCGGGTAGGGGAGGGCGCCGCCTTTTTCCACCAAGTGGGAGATCCGGTCGACGGCGCCGCATTTCACCAGCGCCGCGCTTAGCACAAACATGGCCGCGACGGTAAAAGGCGCAGGATGGGCGAAGACGCCGATCGCGTCTTTTTGCGGCAGCAAACCGGTGATCACGAGGACGACCAGCAGGCCGAGCGCGACGAGGTCGGGCGCGAATTTTTCCCACACGAAGAGACCAAAGGTCGCGACGAGCAGGGCGAATATGAGTGCGATCTCCCAAGTCATGAAAGGACGGGCGCGAATTACCGCAGTCGCGCCGGGCATTGAGCGAGGCTAAAGCCGCCCCGAGGGTATGGTTTCAAATCGGCCGGCCGGTGCGATCAGGGCGCTCGGTGTGTTGATACCACCGATAGAAAATCCAGATGAAGGCGAGGAAGGTGACGAACATTCCGCCTAGTTTCATGATGGCTGCGCCAAGAAGCTGGTCTTGGGCCGGATCAAAGTTCGGAATAAGCCTCGGGGCGTATTCGTAGGTGGGATATAGGATCTCCGACGAAAACGCGATATAAGCGAAAAGGGGCGTCATGAGCAGGGTAAGCGCGACCAGATAGAGCATCTGAATGGCATGGCGGGCTGCCGGGAACTCCCGGCTCGGGCTTAGTAAAGGCCACCAATACAGAAGAGCGGCTCCGAAGAAAGTGACGTGTTCCAGAATATGGACGGGGCGCTCTCGCAGGGCCAGATCATAGAGCGCGGGGATGTGCCAGGCCGAGATGATGGCGGTGTAAAGCAGCGCGCAGGTTACGGGATGAAAGAGAAGCCGTCCCGGCAGGCGGAAGGATAACCGTCCGGTGACGAGAGAAACCAACCAGGCCGGCAAACCGGTTAAGAAGAGGATGGCCGCCGGGTAAATGATGAGCTGGTGCTGCACCATGTGGGCGCTGAGCAAAAAGCGTTCGCCGGCTTGATCCAGCGGAGAGCCCACGGCCAGGTAGAACACGAACAGCGAGGAGTGGAATCGCCAGGCGTGGGATCGCGAGAATGAGGTTCCGGGAGGAGCCAGGCGCGCCCGAAAGGGGCCGGTCGCGAGGGCATAGAGCCATCCGATGACGATTAGGCCGCCAATCAGATAGGGTTCATTATGCCAGTGGGTCCAGTCGAGCATCGAGAAAACAAGATGGCTGCACAGAGCGCGGGATCAGGCAAAAAAGAAAGGCGCCCCCTCTGGAGCGCCTTGAAATAAGCCCAGCTGCGCGAGCTATTACTGGGCCGCGGCAGCCGCGCGCTCGGTGTAGATCGTTTGTGCGGTGAGAGGAATGCTGTCTTTGGCGCTGAAGATCGCCATCAGGGCTGCGACGGTTCCTCCAGCCAACACCAATCCGATGAAGAAAAGGATCGTGCAGAAGGCTTTGTCGAACTTCAGGTGCATGAACCAGAAGATGACCATGAGGAACTTGACCAAAGACAGGACGACCAAGGATGTGACGACGAGCCACTTGGCGACGGGGATGTAGATCAGCACGATTTCCACGCCAGTAATGACGGCGAGGATCATGGCTATCTGCACGAAGAGGTGAAACTTGCCGTCGTCGTGGTGGGCGGCGGCCGGAGCGTGGGCGGCGTGAGCGGCGGAAGACATGGAAGCGGGTGGCTGTTTGCTGGGGAGCGTTGTGGATTCGGCGTCCGGCTCAGAGGTATTCGAGCAAGTATACGATGGTGAAAATGACGATCCAGACGATGTCCACGAAATGCCAGTAAAGGCCCATGGATTCCACGTCGATCGCGTTGGCTTCTCCGAAGTCGACCGTCCAGGAGCAGCGGGCCAGGACGAAAATAAGACCGAGCGAAGCAGCGAATGCGGTGGTGGCTCCGGCGGCCAAGGGCGTATGGGTGAGCGCGCCGAGGATGCTGTGCACCGAATAGCCGTGCTCGGAGCCCGCGTGGGTGACGGCTAGCATCATGATCATGATGGCCACGGTGACCACGGCGAAGGCGGCGAACTGGGTGAAAGCGCGGGCTACCCAGGCGCGGGAGGCGTCGGCAGGCTTGAAGGT
>JBDLWD010000436.1:0-6472 GCA_039804465.1 Verrucomicrobiota bacterium
TTCCCGCCGATCGATTTTCGCGCCCAGCTCAACGACGAGCAGTTCGCCGCCGTCACCGCCGAGCCCGGCCCTCTGCTTGTCCTCGCCGGCGCCGGCTCGGGCAAGACGCGCACCCTCACCTACCGCGTCGCCTACCTGCTCTCCATGGGCGTGAAGCCGGGCGAGATTCTCCTGCTCACCTTCACCAACAAGGCCGCCAAGGAAATGCTCGCGCGCGTCGAGCAACTCACGGGCGTGGAGCCGCGCCGCTTCTGGGGCGGCACCTTCCATTCCATCGGCGCGCGCATCCTGCGCATCTATGGCGATGCGATCGGCCTCCAGAAAAACTTCACCATCCTCGACGCCGACGAGTCCGAGACGCTGCTCAAGCAGGCCGTCGAGGCCGAGGACAAGCTGTTCTTCAAGGACAAGACCCACCCCAAGCCTGGCCCGCTGCACAGCGTGATCTCGCTCGCGCGCAACACCCGCCTGGAGCTCGGCGAGACCGTCTCGCGCCATTTTCCGCAATACACCGAGATCGCCCACCGATTCCCGGTCTTCGCCCGCGCCTACGCCTCGGCCAAGAAGGAGCAGAACGTCCTGGACTACGACGACCTGCTGGAACTCTGGCTGGACCTCCTGGTTAAGTGCCCCGACATCGCGGAGTATTTCTCCAACCGCTTCCGCCACCTGCTCGTCGACGAGTATCAGGACACCAACACGCTCCAGTCCGAGATCGTCGATCGCATGGGAGCGCACCACCGCGTGATGGCGGTGGGCGACGACGCCCAGTGCATCTACTCCTGGCGCGGGGCGAACTTCGAAAACATCATGACTTTCCCCGACCGCCACGAGGGAACCGTCATCCATCGCATCGAGACCAACTACCGTTCGACGCCGCAAATCCTCGCCCTCGCCAACGGAGTGCTCGAGGCCCAGCCGGTCGGCCGCCACTTCGAGAAAAAGCTCCTCGCCCACCGCGCAAACTCGCAAAAGCCCTGCGTGGTGCAAGCGATGGACGACCGCGAGCAGGCCGAGTTCGTGGTGAAACGCGTGCACTACCTGATCGAGGAAGAGGGCGTGTCACCGGCCGAGATCGCCGTGCTCTACCGCTCGCACTTTGTCGCGCTGGAGGCCCAGCTCGCGCTGTCCCGCGCCGGCATCCCCTACTCTATCACCAGCGGCGTGAAGTTCTTCGAACGCCAGCACGTGCGAGACCTGATCGCCTTGATCAACTTCGTCTACAACCCGAGCAACACCCTCGCTTGGGCCCGCCTCGCCTGCCTGCTACCCAAGGTCGGCGAAAAGGGCGCGCAGAAGATCCACTCCGCCGCCCTCGACCACGCAAAGTTTCTTCAGCAGGATTTCATCGACGCGCTGGCCAGCGACGACGTGAAGGCCAAGGTCCCGCCCGCGGCCAAGGACGAGTGGGCCCAGTTCTGCGCCTCGCTGCGCGAGGTCGTCCACGCCATGCGCGACGAGAAGCCCGCGCGCGTCATCGAGCTCGCGATCGAGGGCTGGTATGGCGACTACCTCAAGGGCGCTTTCGCCGACTACACCGACCGCTACGAGGAGTTGAAGGCCCTGGTGGGTTTTGCCGCGCGCTTCGACGAAATGCAGGAACTGCTCGCGCAGATCGTGCTGCTCAACGGCGAGACGACCGACAAGTCCGTCGCGCCCGACCAGGAGGCGATCAAGCTCACCACCGTCCATCAGTCCAAAGGGCTGGAATACGATGCCGTGTTCGTGATCGGCCTTGCCGACGGCATGTTCCCCGGCCGCCGCGCGATCGAGGACGGCGACGTCGAGGAGGAGCGCCGCCTTTTCTACGTCGCGGTGACGCGCGCCAAAAACGAGCTATACCTCTGCTACCCTAAGATCGCGTCGCGCGCCGGCCCCGGCGGAATGATGCTCGTGCCCAGCCGCTTCATCACCGAGCTCTCGCCCAACCTTTACGAGCCGCTCCGCATCAAACGGCAGTTCGGGTGGTGATTTCGGTGAGGCGGGACCACCCCTTGCAACTTAGTGCCCGCCGGCCTCCAGTTCGCCGGGCTTGAGCAGGCCGGCGAAAAGCGCCTTGTCAGCCGCCTTCATGTAGGCCTCGGCGGCGGCCACGCTGCCGTCCTTCACCCGCGCAAGCAGGCTTTGGTCCATGGTGATCATACCGTCGGCGCGGCCGTTTTCGATGATGGCCCGGATGTTCGCGATCTGGCCGCTGCGGATGGTGTTGGGCAGCGCCTCGTGCTGGAGCAGGATCTCGTGCACAGCGACGCGGCCCTTCGGTATCTTTTTGCAAAGGAGCTGGGAGACTACGCCCGCGAGGCAGCCGGAGAGCATCACGCGCACCTGGTTCTGCTCATCGGCCGGGAAGGTGTTGATGATGCGGTCGACCGTCTTCGGAGCGTTGTTGGTGTGGAGCGTGCCAAATACGAGCATGCCCATCGAGGCACAGCCAAGGGCGAGCTTGATGGTCTCGAGTTCACGCATCTCGCCCAGGAGCACGATGTCGGGGTCGTGGCGCATGGCGCCCTTGAGCGCGTCGCCAAAGCTGCGCGTATGGTCGCCGACCTCGCGGTGCACGATGGTCGACGGTTTGTGTTTGTGCCCGAACTCCACCGGATCCTCGATGGTGATGATGTGGCGCGCGAGGTTCGTGTTGATGTAATCGACCATCGCCGCGAGCGTGGTGGACTTTCCGCTGCCGGTGGGTCCGGTGACGAGCACGAGACCCTCGTTGAGGTGGCAGAGCTTCTTCAGCACCTCGGGCAGTTTCAGGTCGTCGAACGAAAGGATCTTCGAAGGGATCTGTCGAAAGACGGCGGCCTGTCCCCAGTGGTTGTAGAGATAGTTGCCGCGAAACCGGGCGAGATCGGGAATCTCATGTGCGAGGTCGAGATCCTTGCGGTCGAGAAAATCAGCCCAACGCTGGGGCGGACAAATCTCCTTGAGATAGGCCTCCATGAGATCGGCGGATACAGGCTCTTCCGCGAGCGGCGTGAGCGCGCCGGAGATGCGGGCCTTGGGCGGTAGGCCCACGGTGAGGTGGAGGTCGGAGCCGCCGCGTTCGAGCATGACGCGAAGGAGGGAGTCGATGGCGGGCATCTGAAGCAGGGAGATGGGAGCTAGGAGCCGGGAGTGGATGAAGCGGGACGCTGTGGCCGCGTTAAACGATGCGGGCGCGAAGCACGCGGTTGAGGATATTGGCGCGGGCGGTCTCGGCCGAGATGCGACCTTCCTCGTAGAGCTTGAAGACAGTGTTTTCCATCAGGCACATGCCCTCGCGCTGGCCGGTCTCGAGGATGTTGCGCAACCCCTGCATTTTTCCCTCCCGAACGAGGGCGGAAACGGCCGGGTTGCCGATTAGAATCTCGCAGGCGAGCACGAGGCCGCCGTCCACGGCGGGCAAAAGGCGCTGGCAGACAATGCCGCGCAGACTCTCGGCTACGCTGGCGCGGATCTGCGTCTGCTGCGCAGGGGGAAACACGTCGAGCAGGCGGTTGAGCGTAGTGGCGGCGTCGCTCGTGTGCATGGTGCCGATGACGAGGTGGCCCGTCTCGGAAGCGGAGATCGCCATCTCGATCGTCTCTAGGTCGCGAAGTTCACCGATGACGATCACATCCGGGTCTTCGCGCAGCGCGCCCTTGAGCGCCGAGGCGAAGGAACGCGTGTGAGGGCCGACCTCGCGCTGGGTGATATTGCAACCGACGGCGGGTTGCACGATCTCGATCGGATCCTCGACGGTGATGATGTGATCGCTCCGCGATGCGTTTAGACACGCGACCAGCGCCGCGAGCGAGGTGGTCTTGCCCGCTCCTACCGGCCCGGTGACGAGCACTAGGCCATTGTGGTAGGTGAGCAGCTTGCGCACCGCGTCTAGATTGCGGAGGCCAAGCTCCTCCAAAAGGGGAACCTTGGCCGAGATCATGCGGTAGGAGCCCGCGGCCCCTCCCTTGTGAAACATCAGGTTTGCGCGGTAGCGGTCGCCGCTGGGCAGCGCCAGGGCGAAGTCGAAATCCCGGCGTTCGAGAAACAGGGCGTGTTGATGCGGCGCAAGCAACGCGGTGTTGAGCCGCAAGGCCTCCTCCGCGGTGAGCACGTGCGCGCTGATCGGACGCAGAGCCCTGAGCGCACGGACAAAAGGCCTGGAACCCGCGGATAGGTGCAGGTCGCTCACTTTTTCCCGAGTGCATGTTTTCAACAGTCCACGCAGGCCGGAGCTCAGGGTTGCGTCGTCCATCGAAGCCACCCTCTCGAAAGGAAATTCGTCCAGGTTTCCAAAAGGGGTGCCGGTGGTATTGGGGCGCGCCGGCTGAGGCGGCATCGTGACCGGACCGTAGGAGGGCGGTGGCGCCAGCAGGGCGGGCTGACCATCGCGACCGTCCGCCTCTGCGACGGTTTCGAAAACGAAAGGGTCATCCTCGGGCGGCCCTTCCATGGCCTTGGAATGCGCCTGACCTGCGAGTTTCTCCAATACGTCGATTTGATCCTCCGCCACATGTTGGCCATCCACCAACTCTTGGGCGAAATCCAGCAACTCGGCGTCTTCACCCAGTTTGTCTTTCACCGCCAGCGCGGCCTCACGGGTCAATACCCCTTGGTCGATACCCAGCCGCGCGAGCCAAACGATCGAAACCTTCATCGCGGTTAAGGTCATACGACACCGCTTTGCGGGAAAGCGTTTTCACGACATCGAACGGAAGTTTTTGTCCTAAGTAGATTCGGACGCGCTTTGCCAAAACGCCTTTGGCCAGGATGCTTTCCGCCATGCTTTTCGACGCGCACAACCACCTGCAGGATACCGCCCTCGCGCCACATCTTGGGCGCATCGCGTCATCGCGCGCACCCCAATCTCTGATGGTGGTGAACGGCACCCACCCAGACGACTGGCCCCGGGTGGCCGAGCTGGCAGCTACCCTGCCCTTCGTCCTTCCCTCCTACGGCATTCATCCCTGGGACGCAGGTTCGCCCCGCCCGGACGACTGGCTCGAACAACTCGCCTCGCGTCTGCGCACCGATCCGCGCGCGAGCGTTGGCGAGATCGGTCTGGATCGCTGGATTTTGGATCCATCCAGCGCGAACAGCCCCCACCTGCAAGGCGTGCGACGAGCCTCCATGGAGGAGCAGATCGCCGTGTTCGTGCCCCAGCTACGAATCTCGGCCGAGCTTAACCGCGCGGCCAGCATCCATTGCCTGCGGGCCTTTGATGACATGCTGCCGCTCCTGCGCGCCACACCTCACGCGGAGCGCGGCTTCCTGCTTCATGCCTACGGCGGCCCGGCGGCGCTGGTGCCCGAACTCGTGAGACTCGGCGCCTACTTTTCGTTCAATCCGTCTTTTCTTGATCCGCGAAAAGAGCGACAGCGCGAGACTTTCAAGGTCATCCCCGCCGATCGCCTGCTCTGCGAGACTGACGCGCCCGCAATGATCCCCCCGCAGACCTGGCGCACTCACAAGCTTCCGCCTGCGGCTGACGGCTCACCGGTCAACCACCCGGGCAACATCGAGGCGGCCTACGCCGGTCTGGCCGCGGTGCGAGGCGAGGACCAAGCCTCTCTCGTCAGCCGGATAGCGGAGAATTTCAACCGGTTGTTCTGCTCGTGAGCGATTTTCCAGGCTCGGCATCCACCGCCAACCGGACCGCCTCCTGTGCCGCCGCCAAGCCGAAAGCGGCAGTGACCCACATCGCCGCGCCCAGCCCGGCTGAGCAATCGAGTCGCGTGCTCGCACCCGGCTCGGGCGACGCCGAGCAGGTGCCATCGGCCCAAGGGTAAACCGCGGGCTCCGTGCTCCACACCACGCGAACACCGTAACGGTGCCCTTCGCCGCCGGGAAACCCGTGCTCGCGGCGCAGGGTTTTTCTCACCTGCCGGAGAAGATCATCCCCGCCTGATTCACCAAGGTCGCCGATGCGCAACCGCGTGCCATCGCGTTTTCCGCCCGCGCCGCCCGTGGAGACCACGGGAAGGCCACGCGCCACGCACGAGGCCAGCAAAAGGGCCTTGTGCGCGACGGAGTCGATGGCGTCGACCACGACGGTGTAGGCCCTTTCGGGAGCGAGCAGTCGTCCGGCGCTGGAGGCCACGAAAAACTCCTGAACCGCCTCGACCCTGCACTCCGGATTTATCAGCCGTATCCGCTCGGCCAGCACATCCACCTTGGCACGACCGATCTGGCCGTCCAGGGCATGGAGCTGGCGGTTGACGTTGCTCACACAAACCTCGTCGAGGTCGATCAACGTGATCGCGCCCGCACCGCCTCGCGCCAGCGCCTCGGCGGTCCAGGAACCCACCCCGCCCACACCCACCACGCAGAAATGCGCCGCTCGCAGACGCGCCAGAACTTCGCGTCCGTAGAGCCGCGCCAGTCCGCCAAACCTCGCCTCGTGATTTTCGCTCATCGGTTCGCGCATCGGTTCAAAAGCAACTCCACCGCCGCGGCCGCCAGCGACTCGCGCTCCGCCTCGGCGCCATAAACCCGCGTCCAGCGCGAACCG
>JBDLWD010000437.1:0-2890 GCA_039804465.1 Verrucomicrobiota bacterium
CCTCCCGCCCCATGCCCTCCGCTTCCGGCTCCATCCTCGACTCTTTCCGTCTCGACGGAAAAACCGCCCTCGTCACCGGCGCCTCGCGCGGCCTCGGCGCCGCCCTCGCCCGCGCCCTCGCCGAGGCCGGCGCCGACGTGATCCTCGTCGCCCGCGGCGACCTGTCCGCCACCCGCGCCCTTGTCGAGTCCGCGGGTCGCCGTGCCTACACGTTCTCCGCCGATCAGGCCAGCCGCCCCTCACTCGACCGTCTCATGGCAGCGCTCGGCGACACCCTTCCGATGCCCGACATCCTCGTGAACAACGGCGGCACCATCAAACGCGCACCCTTCGTCGAGTCGCCTCTCGCCGACTGGGACGAGGTCATCGAGACCAACCTCACCTCCGTCTTCCGCCTCAGCCAGCGCGTGGCCGCCGCCTGGGTCGCCGCCAAACGCCCCGGCAAGATCATCCACACCGCGTCCATGCTGTCTTTCCAAGGTGGGGTGCGCGTCGCCGCCTACACCGCGTCCAAGAGCGCCCTCGCCGGCCTCACCCGCCTCATGGCCAACGAGCTCGCGCCCCACCACATCAACGTGAACTCCATCGCCCCCGGCTACATGGCGACAGACAACACCGCCCAGCTCCGCGCCGACCCTGTGCGCAACCAAGCCATCCTCGACCGCATCCCCGCCGCCCGCTGGGGCGAATCGTCCGACCTGGCCGGCGCGGTGGTTTTCCTCGCCTCCCCCGCGTCCAACTACGTTCACGGCCACATTCTCGCCGTCGACGGAGGCTGGCTCGCCCGATAGGCCCGCCGAGAAGCGCCGCGTTTGCAATCGGACGCCTTCCCGTTCCGTCGCCCCCACCCCAACCGGTTTTCCCTCTCACCCCTATGCATCTGCCCCGCCCCCTCGCCTCCGGGCTATCGGCGGTCGCGCTCCTTTGCGGAGCCGCCCACGCCCTCGCTGCGGAAAAGCTAATCGTAGCCGTCAGCCACGACCTCGACCTCGCCCGCCCCTCCGAGACGATCACGATCCCTTGGTCCGAGGTGAACAAGGCCCTGCCCTCGGCCCTTCTCCAGAAAATCGTCGTCCGCGACGCCGCCGGGCGCAGCCTGCCCTACCAGGTCACCAACGTCGCGCCGCTCGCCAAGGACCCGAAGAACATCGGCGTGTCCTACGGAGAACTGATCTTCCAGCACGACTTCGCCGCCGGCGAAAAATCCGCCGTCTTCACCGTGGAGAAAAGCGAGACCGTGTCGCCCCCCTTCCCGGTCAAGGCCTACGCCCGCGAGGTCCCCGAGCGCCTGGGCGACTTCGCCTGGGAAAACGACCGCATGGCCCACCGCACCTACGGCCTCGCCCTCGCCGCCCAGCCCGCACCCGGCACGACCAAGGAGATCCTGGTCACCAGCGGCCTCGACCTCTGGTGCAAGCGCGTGGACTACCCCGTGGTCGACCGCTGGTATAACAAGGGCCACGACCACTACCACCACGACCAGGGCGAGGGCATGGACATGTATGGCGTGGGCCCCTCCCGCGGCTGCGGCGGCACCGGCGTCTGGATGGACGGACGTTTGTATGTGTCGATCAACTACGCACGCGCACGCGTCCTAGCCAACGGCCCCGTCCGCGCCGTATTCGAGCTGGATTACGACACCTGGGCCGCCGACAGCGTCTACGTCTCCGAGACCAAACGCTTCACCGTGGACGCCGGCCGCAGCCTCGACCGCATCGAGAGCACCTTCACTTCCACCGGAAAGACGCCCCGCCTCCCCATCGCCATCGGTCTTCATAAAAACCCCGCCGACAAGGGCCAGGAACCCGCGATCGCGTTCACCCCCGACGCGGAGACCCGAACCATGACCCAGTGGATCGAGCAAAAATCCAGCGGCGCCCTCGGCACGGCCATCGTGCTCGTGGACGCCGCCGCCTTCGCCGGCTTCGCAGAGGACGCCCGCAATTCCCTTCTCCTCGCCGACGCCACGCCCGGCCGGCCCCTTGCCTACCTCGCCGGCGCCACCTGGGACCGCGCCGGCCACCACCGCGACCAAGCCGCCTGGAGCGCCTACGTCGCCGCCGAGGCCGCCCGCGCACGCGCCCCCGTCCGCATCGCCCTTTCCATCGCTCCCTGATAACGAGCCCATGAAAGTCCTTTCACGGCTCGGACTGCCCCTCGCCCTGGCCGCCTGCTCCCTGCTAGCCTCCCCGTCGTCCCCCTCCGCCGCCGCGCCCATCGGCCCGGCGCAAACGCCCCCGACCTTCGGCGGCGCCACCGCCCTGGAGTGGTCGCGCCGGATGAGCGAATCGGAGATGAAACGCAACGGCGACCGCATGTTCCACGATGCCAACCCCAAGGCCAAATGGAGCTACACCACCCCTCTCCTCGGGCTCTCCATGATGCGTCTCGCCGACCATGTCGGCGACGACACCCTCCGGACCTACGGCGCCCGCACCGCCACCTCCTTCGTAGCCGCGGACGGCTCCATCCCTGCGTATAAGAACACCGACTACAACATCGACCTCGTCGCGCCAGGCACGGTGCTCGTCCGGGCATGGACCGACGGCGACCGCTCCCCCGCCCTCCGCGCCGCCATCGAGGACCTGCGCGACCAGATGCGCACCCACCCGCGCACCAGCGAGGGCGGCTTCTGGCACAAGCAACGCTACCCGGATCAAATGTGGCTCGACGGCCTCTTCATGGCCTCGCCCTTCCTCGCCCACTACGGGCAGACATTCGGCGAACGCGCCCTGTTCGACGAGGTGGCAAACCAGATCGTCCTCATGGACAAGCACGCCTTCGACCCCGCGACCGGCCTCCACTTCCACGCTTGGGACGAGGCCCGTCAGCAGCCATGGTCCAACAAGACCACCGGCGATTCCCCCGGCTTCTGGAGCCGCGCCATCGG
>JBDLWD010000438.1:0-14058 GCA_039804465.1 Verrucomicrobiota bacterium
TATCGCGCGACTGATCTCACAGTCGAAGAGGCGCGTCTCGTGGATGAGCTTGCCGGGCTTTATCGGGCGGCGGACCAAAAGATCGCGGAGCTCGTCAAATTCCTGAACGAGCACCCGAATCTGGCCCCCGGGGATTTGGCGCCCTTCGACGGACCGCTCTACCCGGTCATCGATCCCGTGACCGCGAAGATCACCGAGTTGTGTGAATTGCAGCTTAGCATTGCCAAGGCGCAGTATGAGGCGGCTTCCGCCGAAAACAAAATAGCCTCCAAGCGTGCGCTCTTTCTACTGTTCGCCGGAGTGGCGACCGGAGTGGGCTTGTCCGCCCTGGTCGCGGTCGGATCGGCCCGCCTGCTCCGGAACATCCGCGTTGCCTCGCACGAGTTGGAGGCCATAGCCGGTGAGGCGGAGTCGGGTGCGAGGGAGTTGGCGAATTCCAGTCAGGTGCTGGCGAACGGAACCAGTTCCCAGGCCGCCGCGATCGAGGAGACCAGCGCATCGATCCAAGAGATCAGCGGAATGTCCGGCCAAAACCTCAATGCAGCCTCCCAAGCACGCGATATCTCCAACAAAACGCGACTGGCCGCGGAAGTGGGCGCCGAGAAGATATCCACCCTAAGCTCCGCCATCGGCGCGATCGAAACCTCTTCCGCCGGCATAGCCAACATCGCCCGTTCCGTCGAGGAGCTCGCGTTCCAGACCAACATACTCGCGCTCAACGCGGCCGTCGAGGCAGCGCGGGCTGGCGCCGCGGGCGCGGGCTTTGCAGTCGTAGCCGATGAAGTGCGATCCCTCGCTCACCGTTCATCGGAGGCCGCCAAGGAGTCGGCCAAACTCATCCAAGACTCCATCCAGCGCGGCAAGGAAGGGAAACTGATCAGCGACGAGGTATCCGCCTCCTTCTCCGAGATTTTGGAACAGGCCAGGGGAGTGGATAACCTTGTGTCCGGGATAGCCACCTCCAGCGCCGAGCAAAACAAGGGGATCAATCAGGTAAGCTCGGCCATGGCGCAAATTGACGGAACGACCCAGACAAACGCGGCCACTGCGGAGCAAACATCGGCCGCCGCTGCGGAACTCCAGGAACAGACCGCCCGTCTGCGCGCCGTGATCAATCGCCTGTCAGCATTGGTGGACTCCGGGGCGGACGCCAAGTAGGCTTTCGTGGGTGTTCGGGCGACTGCTTGTGAGTGAATCCAAGTCCCGGCTCACATCGGGGGCTGATCTGTTCGTTCGTCCCCATTCGGGCTAAAACGAGGCCAGTGGATCCCAGCCGTCGGCGCCGGCCAGAACGGCGGCGGGCGTTAGGGTGGCGGCCTCCGATTCGGTGAGCCGCTTCGCCCAGGGCGCCCTGGATTTGGGCAGGGCACCGGGGCCGGTGGAGCCGAACTCGGCGTAGACCACGGTGCGTTCGGCGTCGGGCTTGTTCCAATTGTGCCAGCCTTCGGGACGGATGCCGGCGGACATTTCGGTGCGAAGAAAAACGGTTCGAGCGAAGTTTCGCCAAGGGCGGCCGAGGTAGGTTTTCACGCCATCGACGGTGGTAACTCGGCAGTCGGCGAACACGAAGCCGTGCGTGGCGCCCGCAGGCGTGGAGGCGGCGGTGAGATATCCGTCGCCCAAGGCGTGGATTTCGCAGCGCGAAAGGTAGGCGGTGGCCCCTCCGAAGATAAAGTCCACGTGACCCTCGATGTGACAGTCTTCGAAGAAGTGACGTCCTCGGTTTAGCAAAACGGTGTCTTGCCAGCCGAGGAAGCGGCAGCGGCGGAAGATGAGGCGGTCGCCGTCGGCGCGCAGGGCCAAGGCCTGGCCAACAGGGCCGGCGGTGTTGGCGATCGTCAGTCCTTCCCAGATCATGCCATCGCCATCGACAGTGACAGTGGGGGTGGCGAAGGTGCCGAGTGGCCTGCCATCGGGGCCGGTCATTCTGGCATGGAGATCGAAGGTGATGATGGTGGTGGCCGCATCGTCACCGCGAATGAGCATGCGGCCGCGCTCGCGTTGCACGTAGACGCGCTCGCGATAAACTCCGGGCTTAACGCGGATAAACCAACGGGGAGAGTCCGCGCCGGTGCGCATCGGGGCGGTGGAAATCGCCTGCTGGAGCGAAGTGTAGTCCCCTGATCCGTCGGCCGCCACGACTGCGTCGGGTGCGGCATCGGCACGCATGAGCGAGGCCGCCGCGTTGAGGGCAAGCGCCAGGCAAAAAAGATGAAGACGGGTCATGGGCGCGAAGAGTCGCGGTTCAGGCGCTGGCGCCAGCGCAGGTAATCCTTGGCGAGCAGTTCAGCGGGCCAGGAGCCGTAGTAGGCGTAGCCGCCACGACGCTCGGCGGTGATTTCGCTGTAATCGTAGTGCGGAACGCTGTCACGATCCAGGAAAAGGGGGCGGTCGGTCTCGATTTCGTAGAAGCGAGCCCACAGCGGCGACGCGGATGGATCGTGCACGATGCGACGGTCCGCCTTGGCCCCGGGGGCGATGCGCTCGACGCGCAAACCGGTGAGCCGGACTTTCTGGAACCAAGCGACCGAACCCTCGATGGCTGCGATTATATCCGGGGAGGGGGTTTCGATCGACATCAGGAAACGAACGATGCCCACGCTTTCGCTTCCCGAAAGGGAAGGCGGCTCGTATTTGCGGGCCCATGCGGGCTCGAAGGTTTTTTCGTCGTGCTGGGCGCACCATGCGGCCGGCTGCCCATTGCGCCGCACCTGGGTGCGCAGGATGCAGTCGATGCCCTTGGAGACGGCGGAAGCGGCCCGGGCGCGCCGGTCTGCGTCGACAAAGGCGAAACGGGAATCGCCACGCGCGGTGTCGCGCAGAAGTTCGAGCACATTGACCATGGCGTTATCGTTGTAAGTGATGTGGGTGTAGTAGCCCTTTTTGAGCGGGAAAAACTGGGGCCAGCCTCCGTTTTCATATTGGGCGGTCAGCAGGTAGTCGAAGCCGCGTAAAAAGGCCGCGCGCAACTCCTCGGGGGCGGCATTGCCTCTGGCGGAGACGACGCGCGCGAGCAGATGGAGCGGAGTGGTGGTGCCACCGTTGTCGATCGTGGCCTCGACGGAGCCCTTGGCGGCGCGGGCGAGGAAACTCGCGGAGGGAGGCTTGGCAAAATCCGTGTTCTTGGGCCACCCGCCCGACGGTGTTTGATAGCGCACCACGGTGGTCGCGAGGGAGCTTGCCTCTGCGGTCGAATACCAGGCTTCGGGCTGGCGCAGGGCATCTTTCCACTTAACGGCAGCGGACACGGACGCGACCAGTGCGTGGCACAAAAGGCCGGTGAGAAAAAGCAGACGGAATAGATTACGAGTCATGGTCGGGGCGGCGATAATGGGGAAGAGACAACCCGGTGGAGTGAAGATGTTCGGACGAGATTAACCGGGTCAGGGCATGGGGAGAAGCCCGTCGGCGCGTATGGCCCACTGCCCGTTTCTCGGAAAGCCCGGTGCCGGTCCGGCCGGCGCACCGTCCCAGCCTCCGGCCATGAGACCGAGCGCGCTAAGGAAGGCGGAATTGGCCGGAAGGTAGGCCACGGCGCCGTCCGGATCGCGCGGGCGCCGGACGTAGCCGCTGGGCATGAAATACGCGGGGGCGGCGGTATTGGTCAGGATTTCGATCGCCGTATCCGGTTCTCCGAGACGGGTGGCGGTGAGTGCGCCCTGACCCATTTGCCAGCTGACCCAGCGGCCGGGGCCGTGACGCTCGTTGATGGCGGCGAAGGTGCGTCGGGCGATCTCCACGTTCACCTTGGGGGTCGCGGGCAGGTAGCCCAAGGCGAGCAGCATAGAGGTGGGGATGGTGCGTTTTTCGGGCGCGTAGATGTCGTCGACGCCTTCGATCTCGAGGTAAAGGCGTCCCGACGCGGTCTCGATGGTGGGCAAATGGGCGAGGTTGCGCAGGACTTCGTCCCAGCGTGAGTCGCGCGGCTGGCCGAGTCGTTCACGCCACTTCTGGGCTAGATCGAGACCGTAATACCAGAAGGCGACTTCGAAGGCGGGATTGCGCACGAGTTCGGGGCGCGTGCTCTCGGTCACGTTTTTGAGGGGCGGACCGAGGTGATAGATTCCGGTGGCGGGATCGCGATGGGCGAAAGAGGCGAGGAAGCGGGCCGACTCGAAAACGATGTCGCGGTAGAGGGCGAGCGTTTCGGGCGTCGGTTTGGCGCGGTAGACGAGCTCGGCGAGGTAGATGGGGTTGGGCTGATTCCAGATGATGTAGGGATTGATGCCGCCGGGGGAAGGACGCCCGTCGATGCCGGACATCTTGGGCCAGCGCACACCCTCGAAGCCTTCGTTCTTCGCCTGCTCGATGCCCTTGGGCAGGATTCGGCGATACCATGCGAGTCCCTTTTCGATCAGCTCGGGATGGCCCCATTGGTAAAACTGGGCGGCGTGGAGAAAGTAGACCTCGGAGTTGTGCTTGCCGAACCAGCTCAGGTGCTGGAGGCCGGTCTCGGCGGGCGGGAATGCGCCGGCGTAGTTCACCCGCATCAGGTAAAGCGAGAGGATGGTGCGGCGCTCGAGTTCCATCGCCCGTTTGTCCGCGGCCGCGGACAGGTCGATCATGCCGCCCTTGGCCCAATAATTTCTCCAGGCGTCGGCTGACGAGTCGCGCACGGCGGCGAAATTGGCGGAGTCGGCCGGTGCGGGGTTCTCGGTATCGGAGAAGGCGCAGGTGAACGCGAGCGTGTCGCTCTTGGTGGCGCGGAGGCGGAAATCGTGGGCAGCGGCCTCGGTTAACGCGGCGGGCGAGGACCAACTCCAATCGGCGTGGTAGCGGGTGTTGTCGCTCGCACGATCAATCCGCACATGATTTGGAGCGGCCAATTCGAGCGTGGTCGTATGTTTTTCCGGTTGGTCCCAGATGAAAGGAGGCTTGTGCGCTATGTTTACCCGATAGGCGTAGGGAAAGTGCAGCCGAACTTGGAGGTCGCCGCGCATGATCAGGGGAGAGCGGGCTTGAACGCCGAGGACCGCACCGGAGCCGTGAGCGGCGGTGATCACCTCGAGCGACTCGCCGCGGACCAGAAGTTTGCTGGTCACCACTCCGGTCCAGAGGTCGAGAGTTTGATCAACCCCGGAAATGTCTTCGGTGCGAAGCGGCTCACCAAATAGCACGAAGGAAAACTGCCCGAGCGGCATGGGTTGGGGGTTTTCACGAAAGTAGCGTCCGGCAGGGCTGTTTTGCTTTATGGGGTAAAGGATCTCGCGACCGTGGAAACCGACCGGACCCGATGCGTCGGCGAGGGTGTGCCCCGCGTTGTTAGGGAACTCGTGCCAGGCCCAGGTTGCGCGCGTCTCAAGTGGAAGGCCGTTGGCGTGATAGATGCGCTCGAGGCCCTGGAGTCCCGTGACGTCGATCGTGAGGGCAAAATCCCCGTTGCCGAGGGTGAGCGCGGACTCGGCGTCGAGCGCGGTGTTGCGAACGTTGTGACGGGTGACGACTGCCTCGCGGTCAATGGACGCCGGAGCGGCGAAACCCGGCAAGGCGCGAAGAAGGCCGAAAACAACGAGAAGCGTGGTCGGAAAAAGTAAGCGGGGCATCTGGAACGGCAAAGCGGGGCGGGGTGAGGGCGGGGGGCACTCGGGTGAGTGATTCAAGGGGGCTTAGAGGATCAAAGCCGCAAAAGCAGCGTGTCGGAAAAGACCATGCGTAAGTCCCGATGTTCAGACAGCATGATGTTGTGCGCATCGTTGCGGCCCAGAAAGCCGCGATGCGCTCAGAGCGGAGGCATGGTGTGGCCACTGTTGGACGCCATCAAAGCGCGATGCGGCTTGAGCGCCTTGATATGCGGTGTGCTATCGCGCAGCCAATTACAGACGGGGCGTCGCAGGCTGGATCGTCTCTCGCCAGTAGAGAGAATAGCGCTGGTGGTGGAGTTGATAGAATGGGATCAGCTGAATGTTCCCTCCATCGGCGCGTTGGACCTGGTAAGTGAGCGGCTTTTCCGGGACGCGATGAACGTCCTCCGGTGCGACGGAAGCAAGAGGCGGCACGGGGGAGGGAGGCAGCGAATGAAAGGCGGTGTGGCTGAAGGTGATGTCGGATTCGGGATAGCCGTCCCGTCCCAGAGCGCCGGCGAGCAGGACCGGGCCGTGGAAAAAAGACACGCAGCCGGTATCATCCATCGCCTGTCTGGTGCGAATGCCCATGGGAAGCTCCAGAACGAAGCTGTCGCCGTCGCGCCAGACGCGGTCCAGCAACAGGTATCCGTTTTCGATTTGGAAGTCGGAGGCGGGGCGGGTGCGACCTTCAAGAACCACTTTGGCCGGGGACGACAGCCAGCCGGGCAGACGCAGTCGAAGCGTCGCCCGTGAAGGCTCGGGGGCGGTGACGGTGAAAAGAATTTTGGATTCCGCGGGGAATTCGGAGCATTGGGTCAGCGTGAGTCCGAGGGCGGGAAACTCCGCGCGAGACGGCAGGTAGAGGTTGATCCAAATATTTCTTCCGGATTCGTAGGCCAAACCCTCGGCGTAGCGGGCGGTGTTTTCAACGCCGGTTCCGGAGCAGCACCAGAAGGCGTTCGTGTGGCCGTAGACCTTGAAGCGGCCAGGCTGCGCGGCGACGTGGTAGGTGGTGTGGCCGCCCACCGGTGACACCGAAGCCAGGATATGATTGTGGAGCGCGTGTTCGTGAAAAGCGGCGTAGCGCGGATCGCCGGTGCGGGTGAACAGGGCTCGGGCCAGGCGAAGCAGATTATGGGTGTTGCAGGTTTCTCCGGTGAGGTCGGTGAAGACCGCGCTTTCCACTCCGGGCGGGCCGAACTTTTCGTCGAAGGCGTTTCCACCGAAGGCGAACGAATGGCGTTCGGTCACCTCGGAGAAAAAGAAGCGCGCGGCGCGGAGCAGACGCGGGTCCTCGATGTGATCGGAGGCGAGCGCGAAAGAAATGGCCTGGGGCACGTGGGTGTTCGCGTGGAGGCGGGCGAGGCGGTTTTCGCCGGAGGCGAGCGGGTCCAGGAACCAGTCGCGGATAAATACGCGGGCCGCGGCAAGGTGCCGGACATCTCCGGTGTGGCGGTAGACGGCCAGAAAGGACTCGGCCACGCCGCCGTATTCGTTGACCGGGTTGCCCTTGTAGTCGGTGCGAGTCATCTTCTCCGCCGCTTCGGGAGAAAGGCGGGAGAGGCGGCCGGCGAAGTAGTCGGCCATCGCGACGGCCATTCGCAGGGCCTCCGGGCTGCCGGCATGGTCGTGGGCGTCCAGCAAGCCGGCCATGATCTTGTGTATCGTGTAGTAGGGGGCCCAGACCTTGTCGAAGAAGACGGTTTCCAGGGTGTCGAATTCGGTGGCGGGGAACGCGGAAAGGTAACCGTCGCCATGCGCTGCCTGGCACTCGGCCAGCGCGGCGACCAGTTCGCGGGTGCGCCGGACGAAAAAATCCTCGCCCGTGGCGGCGGCCATGCAGGCCACGGCGCTCAGGTAGTGGCCGACGAAGTGGCCGCGCAGTCCGCAGCCGGGGGATTCCCAGCCCTCATAGGGTTCGCCGGGTGCGGGAAGCCCGGCCGTGACGCGGAAGCTGTGGAGAAGGCGGTCGAGATCGTAGTGGCGCAGCAATACACGGTGCAGATCCTGCCTTTCCTTGAATGGTCCGGGGAGCAGCCGGATGCGACGCAAGGGGACCTCTTGGGCGAAATGGGGGTGGTTGTTCATGGGTGTTTGAAACGCTTCAGGGGGCGGAACGATCGACGGAAAGCCTCAGGAAGCCGCGTTCGGGCAGGGAGCTCGAGTCGCGCCTGATGCGAACGGAGCCCGAGGTGGAGCCGGCGCCGGCCGTCCAGCCGGGGATCGTGGGCGAAAAAGCGCCGCCCGAGGCGGACCGCGCCACCGTGGTCCAGGCGCGCAAGTCATCGCTGGCCTGAACCTCGAGCACGAGATCGCTCGCGTCGCGGTTCGGGGCGAACTCCAAGCCCCATGTTCCGTTCGAAGGATGTAGGGAGCCATCGACCAGGCCGCCGGAGGATGCGAGCGGATCAGCATCGAGCGCGAACTCGAGCAGATTTGGCAGGCCGTCCGCGTCGGGGTCCCGGTTCGGGCCGGAAAGCCCCGGCTCGTCGTAATCGCGGAGAAAACGCTCCTGCCGCCAGCGATCGAAGGCGCGTGGCCTCGAGCCCGCCGCAAGGTAATCGGGCACGCCGTCGCCATCGGTGTCGAATGGCTGGTCCCAGTAACGTCCGAGTTCGTCCGCATCCGATGTGCCGTCGCCGTCGCGGTCGGCGGTCTGGTAAGCAGCGAGGGTGTTCTGGGCGATGGTGCGGAGGCGGGGCTCGGCGGTGGCGGGGTTTTCGCCGCCCCAGGTCTGCCAGGCGTTGCGGGTGTAGAAGGTCGAGATGGATCCAGGGTATTCCCCGGCGAGGGCGAGGTAGTCGGCCCAGGCTTCGTCGTGGCGATCCATCCAGGCCTTGGCGGCGAAGGCGTCTCCATCCACCTCGGAGGCTTCGAGGCGGACCACGGTTCGCATAATGCGCATGAGACGGAGGCCGTAGAGGCTGGAGGATAGGATGAACTCGCGATCCGCCGAGGCGGCGGGCGTGAGCGTGCGCGCGATGGAGACGATCTCCTCGAAACGACTCACGGCTTCGTCCTGAGAGGCGAGCACGACTGCGCGTGCGGCGGAGGTGGAGGGAAGGTTCGGGAAGGTGTAATATTGGTCTCGGGACCAGCCTGAGGTGAGACCGTTGTTGGTGCCGCGCTTCCAGCGCCAGACCGCCTCGGCGGAGAGGAGGCATAGGCGGCGGAAGGCGGGCAGCTGGTCGGCGGGCAGGCCGAGCCGTTCGGTGGCGAAGCGGTTGAACAGCGTCTCTTCAGGAGTGGCAGGGGCGAGGGCCCAGTGGGCCATTACCCAGGCGTTGAGCTCGCACCAAAGTTCGTTGCGGATGTAGGGTCCGCGCCAGCCGCCGCCGCGCGACCAAGTCCATACGCCGCGCATTAGAGGCGAGTTTTGCCAGAGGTAGCGGAGGTTTTGCGTTGGGTTGGCCGCGTGTTCTTCGAAGCCGTCGATGACGCCCTTGGCGATATAGTTGGGGAAGGCGCCCTTGCCCTCGTATTCACGCGCCGCCTGCACCTCGACTATGAAGGGGTGGCGGCCTTGGCCGAGAACTTTGCTGTAGGGGTTGCCGCGGTGGAAATCGCCTTCGCAGTGCTTCACCGACCAAACGAGGTTGGCATGCGGCTCCACGGCGTCGCTCACGGAGAGAAAGGTCGCGAGGTTGGTGTCGAAGCTGTTCCAGGTGCGGAAAAATACTTTTTTGTTCAACTTAACGCAGACCTCGTCGCGAAGGACGTTCATCAGCGGGGTGATGGTCGTGGTGCTCCAGGGGCTGTCGATTTTGCCCTGATGGTAGGGGGCGTCGTTGAGGTAGGTCTCGCCGATACGGACGAAAATGCCGTCGAGATCGGGAAATTGTTCGAACATGAGGCGAAGGTTGCGGCGCAGCCAAAGCTCGGTGTCGGCGTTGTTGATGTTTCCAAAGGTGGCGGACAGGCCGTAGAGACTGACAAGGCGCTTGGGGAGGAGGATGAGATCGCTCATCGCGTAAACCTGGAGGCCTGCGGTCTTGGCGGCGGAGAATTTGGCGAGGAGGTCGGCGCGCTTTGCGTCGACCCAGGCTCTATCCGCGGAGCCGGCGGGAAGGATGATTTTGTCGGGTGTGTCGAAGTCGTCCCAGTTGACCGCGAGGTGGGGGGAGTCGAAGAGGTGGTAGACCTTGCCGACGAAGCCGAAATCCCGGGTGAAGGCGGGGTCGTTGAAACGGCTTTCGTAGCGAGCCTCCCCCGGGTTGTGGTGAACCATGTCGAAGACGTGGGGGAAGGTGCCGGGCGGAGGCTGGGCGGGAGGGCTGTCGCCGGCGATCGATAGGCGGTCTAGAGCGAAGGCGAGGGTGTCGGCGGATGAATCCTTTCGCGCAAAGATGCCAAACGTGTCGCCCAAGGTGGTGGCCGCGGTGCGGAATCCAAGATTACCCACGGTAACCGTGTCGGTGCCGTTTGCTATGCTCACCGAGTAGGTGCGCGTGGCGGGATCCAGGTTGATTATGAATGAGTAGGTTACGCCTGGGAGCGCGCTCATGCCGGCGTCGATGATACGGGCGGAGCTGTAGGAACCGCCGTCGCGCCCGCCATTGTAGCAGCCCCAGCGCGGAGTCGCCCCGGGGGCCACGCGAATCATCCAAGTCGACGTGCCGGAGGAGCTCACCAGTCCGCCGCTGTTGCCTTGCAGCGTGATGTGCTCCGTGGAACCGGTGAAGCCGGAGTTGGCTGAGTCAAAACGGAAATCGAACCTTATAGTAACTGGCTTCTTACCGTCCACGCCCAACGAGGCGCTGGAGGTGTTGAACTGGCGGCCGAGGCCCGAATCGGCGTTCACGGCGATGATGTTCGCGGAGAGGAAGCGTCCAGCGCCGGACAAGAGCGGTGGAGTATCCGCGGCGGCAAAGGAGATGTTGGCGGCCGCAAGGTTGCCGTTGGTCCATGCGCTGGTCCATCCGGAGCCGGCGATGCCCGGGACCTGATCGAATGCAGTGGTGCCCGCGCCACCCTCGAAATCGGCGGTTATATTAGCCGCAGCAAGACGACATAAGAGCAAGAAGGCGCCGCAGATTGGTCGGCAAACACGCACGCCCCAGACCAATTCCCGCATGGCAACGTGGAAGTTGGGCCAAGCGGCATCGGCGTGATAACGTATGCGCGATATTTTCAATGCGGGGCGGCGTTCGGGGCGGCGTTCAGCGGTAGGTTGACGATGAAGGATTCTCCTCCGGCGTTTGGCAGCGCGGCGAGGCTTAGCAGGGTGGGGCTCTCACCCTTTAAGAGTAGCTTGGGCATTTCAAGCCGGGCAAATGTTTGACGCGAGCCATCGTCCCAGGAGAGGGCGAAACCTTGGACGAGCACATGGCGGGAGGGCGACCAGGCACGTCCGTCGGGCGATTCAAAAAGGAGCAGGCTGCGGCCGTGGGGCGTGAGGAAGGGGGCGTCGTGGTCCTTCACGATGGCGTAGTAGCGGTCGCCTTGGAACCACTCGAAATGGTCGTCGATGTGAAAGTCGAAGCGGGTTTTCACCTCGGGCATGAGCTCGTTTTTGTTCACGAGCGGAGTGGGGTGGCGCACGAAAGGTCCGAGCGGCGAAGCGGAGTCGGCGCCGTAGTGGAACACGCCTCCGCCGAAGCGGCCCGGGCCTTCGGCGAGGGTTTTGTAGTAGAGCCGGTAGCCGCCGTCGGGTTTGATGACGAGGTTGGGGACGTTGATGATGGTGTGGCCGAAGGCGGAGCCGGTATCGAGGAGCGGCTGGTCGAGCCGCGTCCATGGGCCGGCGGGGGAATCGGCGGTGGCGATGCCTATGCGCTGGCGGTTGCGGTGGATCCACCATTCCTCGCTGTAGGGTTTGATGGGACGCTCGAGCGACCATTCGGAAGTGCCGCGATTGCCGGTGTAGTAGAGGTAGTAGCGGGGGCCGATGCGGACGACGTTGGTGTTGAAGACGGAGTGGCCGTCCCAGAAGTCGGAGCCGCGGGCGGGGAGGGCGAGGCCGCGGAAGGTGTAGGGGCCCTCGGGTGCGGGGGCGGTGGCCCAGGCGATCTCGGCGTGGGTGCACCAGGCGTCGAAGCCGAGCGAAGATTTCCAGCGGGAGTAGTAGAGATGGTAGAGGCCGTCGTCGCCGCGAATGACGCTCGGGTCCCAGAGGTGATACCCCGGCTCGCGGTAAATGGCGGTGCGAGGGGCGGGATCAGGAATGCGCCGGGCGAAGTCGAGGTCGCTGGGAGGCAAGGTGTCGGGCGCGGCGGATTTGTTGGATGTTTTGGTTGCGGCGGGGCGGACGAGGTCTTCGGCGCGGGATCGCGGAAGGGTTTCGAGACGCTCGATGCGACCGGCGCGATAGGAGCACTCGACGACGGTGCGGCCGGGGGCGTGGAGCTTGAAATCGACGTCCCAGTCCTTCGGCCAAGCGGGCAGGACAAAGAGCCGGTTGTCGGTGGATTGGAGCAGCATTTCCTGCAGGGCGATCATGCCGCTGCCGCCCCAGTTGTGGTCGGGAGTCCAATCGAAACCGGGGCCCCAGAAAGACGGGAAGCGCATGCGGGTGTCGGTTTCGAAGACATTCCCGCCGCGAGCGTCGGAGAGTTTTTTGACCAGGTAAGTGCGCGCTTCGTCGGCGAGGCCCATGCGGGCAAGGAAGATGGCTTGCTGGGTCCAGCCGAACCACTCGTCGCGCGCGGGGTAGGAGCCTTTGGGGGCGAGGTAGGAATGGGTCCAGACGTCGTGACCGAGGTGCCAGGTGTCGATAGCGACCTGGAGGTTGGGTTTTCCGACGGTGAACATCGGCCAGGGGAACGTGGGGTAGAGCTGCGGCAACTCGAGATTGCCGGGCGGGTGGCCCTCGCCGGCGATGGGGGCGATGGTGCGGCGACCCTCGCGGGTGCGATAATTGATGTCGGGCAGACGTCCGAGCCAGTCGGAGTAGCGGGCGCGATCGGCGCTGGCGAGCTGGGTGTCGGGCAGCGCGATCAGGCATTGAAGATTATAGCGCAAGGCGCAGATGAGGTCGGTGGAGTTGCGGCCGTGGTAGCTTTCGAGAGCGTGGGAGGGATCGAGGACGAGTTTGCCGTCGGGGCCCCACTCGGAGCCGGTGCGACGGCGCTCGAGCATGCCGAAATAGTTGAAGTGGAAATCGACCACCTGGCGCAGGAAATCGAGGTAGGGGGCGAGGTCGCCGCCGCCGAAGCGGTGCCACTCATGGATCATGTAGGCGAATTCGAGGGCGGTGGTGTAGTAGGTGGCGTGGGCGTTGGAGAGACCGACCTCCTTGTCGGGGCTGCGGGTGCCGAAGGGCGGTTCCCATCCGTAGTGGCTGCCGAGGGGCAGGCCGCCGGTGCCGATCTGCTCGCAAAACGACGCGCCCTCGATGCCCCAGGCCGAACGGGTGCGGGCGATGGCGTTGGGCAGGTTTTTGCGATAGAACTCGAATTGCGGACGCATGGCCTCGAAGTCGCCGGTTTTGAGGAGCGGCCAGTAGAGGAGGCGTTGGTTTTGAGCGGTCCAGGCGCCCCAGTAGCGGAAATCCGGGTTGAAGAAGGCGGGATTGTTTTTGGCGGAGCCGGGGTCGATCGAGCCGGGGTCGAAGGTGAGAAGGCCGCCGTTGAAGCGGGTTGGCCATTCGCCACGGGAATTGAGCGCGAGCTGGAAGCGCATCAAGTTGTAGTTGCGCCCGACCTGCCAGCCGGCGTCGGCGGGGCCGCGGCCGGGGTTGATGACGATGCGACTGCGCGACCAGAAGTCGCGCCACCAGGCAAGGGTGGTCGCGCGCGAAGCGGCGGCGAAGGCGGGAGTGTTTACCTCGGAAAGCAGCTTCGCGGCACCGTTGCTCCAGGTCTCGACGGATTGATTTTGGGTGGTGTGGAAGACAAGGCGTGCGTGGTGGCGTGTGGTGGGTTTTTCACTACGCAGCGTCCAGGCGGAAAACGGCACGTTGCCGTAAACGCCCTCGGAGGCACCGTCGTTGACGAGGCGGTCGCCGGCGAGGATGCCGCCGAACTGCCGGGCGCGGGTGGGGTGGGCCA
Source organism: Verrucomicrobiota bacterium (assembly GCA_039804465.1). GTDB lineage: Bacteria > Verrucomicrobiota > Verrucomicrobiia > Opitutales > Opitutaceae > IMCC26134_A. The sequence goes on from JBDLWD010000438.1 coordinate 13,553, forward strand.
GCGGATGGCGGGCCGGGTCGATGCGCATGAGTTTGACCTCCTTGTCGAAGATCAGGTCGTCGCCGTTGCGGTGGTAGAACTCCACGGCGTCGGCGGAGGGCGTGACGGTATCGGGGTAGGTGAAGACCTCGCCGTCATACCAGAAGTAGCCGAACATCGCCCAGCGGTTGAAATCCCAACTCGACGGTTTGCCGTCGGATTCGAGGGTGCGGGGGACGAGGGCGCGCTGGCGGCGCCAGTTTTCGTAGCTGACGCGCAGGGTGGCCGGCCGGTCCGTGGCGCCCTCGACATTGAGCACGGGTTGGTCGATGCCCACCCAGACGCGCAAGTCGGCGGAGGCGCGGTCGGACTCGGCATGGACCTCGATGCAGCCCTCGGCGAGATTGAGGCGCTGCCGAAAAACGCGAGCGGCGGAGCCGTCGGTGTTGGTAAAGGGGGACGGCTCCAAACGCACGCGAAGGCGGCCGGATTTGAGCTGCTGGTCGTTTTCGTCGATGTTGCCGCTG
>JBDLWD010000439.1:0-4253 GCA_039804465.1 Verrucomicrobiota bacterium
GCGAAGCGCGTGATGGTCTGCTCGAACCGGACGGTGACGGCGCCGGTGACGGAATTCGCGCCGGCGTAGGCGGGCGAGGCGTCCACGGTGCGAGAGGTGGTTCCGAAGAATCCGGAGGCGAAGTCGCCCTGGGTTTGGTTGCCTGTCTTCTCGTGCAGGCTGCCGGCGGCGGAGGCGTTGGCCATGGCGGTGTAGCCTAGCCAGTTCATGACCACGTTGGCGGCCTGGTTGCGATTATCGTAGAGTCCGAAACGGAGCCACTGGCCGGCGTTGGCGGCGCCGCCGGGGGCGTTGACGGTCGCGGTGCCGGTGATGCGCAGAATATCACCGGGGGTTTTGAGCGTTACCGGCTCGAAGAACGCGTAAAAGGGGACGGCCGCGCCGCTGGTGCCGCTGCCGTTGCCGGAGTTTAGCAAGGGGCTGTTAGTCTGGGCGTCCGCGATCAAGGTGGAGGAGGTGGTGCGCCAGCCGACGACCGGGCTGGTGATGTCGCCAATCACCAGGGTGCCGGAGGCGGAGCCGGTGAAGCCGGTGTCGGTGACGGTGGCGACGACGGCATAGGAACCTCGCGCGGCGGGCGGACTCGACGAGCCGTCGTAGGTCACCTGAACAGAAAGGCCCGCAGGCTGGGTGGAGACGGATACGGGTTTGGGCAACCCATCGTAGCCGGCCACCAGGCCGGAGAGCGTGACGGTGGCGGAAACCAAGATGCCGTCGAAGGTTGTTTCGGCCGGCTGGGCCGCTAGGTAGTTCGGGTTACCCGTCTGGGTGGCGCGCAGAACCACGGGGCCGACTCCGGTGACGGTGACGATCGAACCGTCGAGCCTCGCGGGACCGGAGACCACGGAATAGGAGACCGGCAGGCCCGAGCTCGAAGTGGCGCCAGGATCGAAGGCGGATCCCACGACGCGGTCGGTTTGGGCGGGAAAGACAATGGTCTGGGGGCTGCGCTCGATGACGAAGGCACCGGAGGCTTCCCCTTGGTAGGTCGCGTCCTGGATTGTGACGGTCACGTTGTAGCTGCCCACGGCCGAAGGAGCGGTCGGGGAACCGTCGAAATCGTAGGCGATGGCCAGCCCCGGGGGGGAGGTGACGACGGAGGGCGTTTTGGGAGTGCCGTCGTAGAGCGCGGTCAAGCTCCCGAGCGTGATGGCAGCGGGAAGCTTGGTGGAGACGAAGGATTGTTCCACCGGCGGGGCGGCGTCGTAGGTGGCATTACCCACCTGGTTGGCGCGCACCGTCACGGTTCCGTGGCCGGTGAGCGTGAGCGTATCGCCGGAAAGGGTGGCTGGGCCCGATACGATAGAAAAGGACACGGGCAGGCCCGAGCTGGCGGTCGCGGCAAGGGCGAAGGGGGCGGAGTCGAGTGGGCGATCCGCCGGACGGGCGAAGGTGATGAACTGATCCTGAAGCACCAAGCCCGAGGTGAAGGCGACGCGGACATCGCTGAACTGCACCGCAGCGGGGCTGGTGCCGACGTAGCCGCGGCTAAACGCGAAGCCTGCGGTGGTGTAGGACGGTATGTAACCGGTCGCGGTCGTGGCGGCGGAGCCGAGGGTGCCGTTGTTATTGGGGGTGATGTCGGTGTGGCGATAGCTGAGGAGAACTGCGTTGGTGTCGGTGCGACGCAGCAGGTAACTAAGAAGGACGCCGCCGGTCAGGCGGGTGGCCTTGGCCTCGAATGCGATCGGGGGAGTGCCGGAGGGGGAGTTGAGCGAGACGGGAGCCGGGCTGACGTCAGGTGCGCGCTGGGTGGCGCCGGTGCCGGTGGTAAACAGGCCCGAGGCGGAGGTGCGTTCCCAGTAGGATCCGCCGATGCTTGCGCCGCCGAGCCAGCCGGTGGAGACGCCGGGGGCCTGGCCTTGGTTGTCAAATAGGCCGAAGCGGAACCAGTTGGACTCGTTTGCTTTTCCATTCGAGCCCAGCTGGAACGAACCGGTGACCGTGACGGTGTCTCCAACATTTAGCAGACGGAGGGAGGGGAAGTGAGCCTGGAGAGTATTGGTGCTGTAGGTATCCGCGGTGTCGTCCGGGGCGAGGATCGGGTTCGCGGTGTCGGCGGCGGTTACTTTCCCGGCGACGTTCGAGCTCCATCCGGTCAAGGCGGTCGGGCTGAAACTGGGCTGGCGAATGGTAAACGTCGCGGTGGCGCTGCCCGCGTAAAGCGGATCGGTGATCGAAGCCACGACGGTGTAGCTGCCCGGGAGCGAAGGCGGAGTGGACGAGCCGTTGAACGTGATGACATAGGGAAGGCCCGGGGGCGTGGTGGTGACTTGCGGGGACTTTGGTGTTCCGTCCGCCCAAGTCGCCAAGCTGCCGAACTGGATGGACGCGTTACCATCACGAATGCGCAGGGTCTCGGTGGCGGAACCCTCGGCGAAAGGATCGTGGAGGGTGGCCACGACCGCGTAGGTGCCGATGGCGGAGGGCGGGGTGGGCGATCCGTCGTAGCTGATGTTGACTGTCCGTCCGGCCGGGGTGGTGGTGACGATGACGGGCTTGGGAGTGCCATCGTAGCCCGGGGTGAGGTTTGAGAAGTGGATCTGGACCGGGGTTGAGTAATCGGTGGCGCCTATGAGGGCGACGTCGTCCAGTGAAAAGGCGGAGGGGAGAACTCCGCCCACGGAGTAGGCCTCGATGCGCAGGCCGGTGAGATCCTCGATGTTATCGAGGCCAAGTTCGGAGAGAGGCACCAGAACGCGTTGCCACCCGAAGGCCTGGGGAACGGTGATCGGGTAAGCCTCCAGGACGACTCCTCCGCGAGAGGCTCCGATGCGCAGCGGGGGCGGGTTGGCCGAGGCTCCGGCGGAGACCCAGAAGGAAAGTGCGCCCATGCCTATGGTGGAGCGGGATGCGGTATTGAACGACACCGTGTAGCTGGCGCTAGCACTGGTGGCGGGCACGCTGATGGCGGTGGAGCCGCGCCTAACGAGAGGAGTGGATGCGAAGTTGACGCCCGATGTGCTGGCATTGGTCCAACCGGCGGAAATCGAGTCGCCATAAATGAGGGCGGAGGCCTGCGAGGCGGGTGCGACGGCGGGGACGAGTTCGCCGACGACCACGCCGCGACCGCTGGTGCCAAGATAAACGCGGCCGTAGACGCGGGGGTCGCCGGCCATGTCGTTTATGTATCCAAAGTTTTGGAGGTTGGTATTAATGCGAGTCCACGTGGCGCCTACGTCGTCGCTGCGGAAGAATCCGACGGTCGTGCCGATCTTGCCCCAGATGAAGACGGCGGGGTGGGTGTTGCCGGGTTTGGCCATGCCGAAATCGAACTGATAGACTTCAGCCACGGCGGAGATTTTGGTGAAGGTGGCGCCGAAGTTGGTGCTGCGGAAAAGACCGCTGCTGCCGGCGCGAGCCCAGATGTGGCCGTTGTTACCGGGGACGGTGCGGAACAGGGCGAATGCGCTGTTCACACCGGTGGCGACGGTCGCGAAACTTGCCCCGCCGTCGGTGGAGGTGAGCAGCCGTTTGGCGGTGTTGTCCCAGAGGTAGAGTCGAAGCGGGTCAACCCGGTCGGCGAGCGGCGTCAGGGTGTTGTAAATCGTGTTGCGGCGGATGGTGTGGCTGGCGGTGTCGGCAACGTAAACGTTGATGCCGTCGGGCGTGGAGACGATGCCGGCGGGCGAATTGAATCGCGCGGTGGTTCCCGCGCCGTTGGCGGTGCCGGAGGTGCCGGCGAGTCCGGCCACGGTGGTGACCGCACCGGCGGAGGTGATTTTCCGAATCGCGTGGTTGGCGGTATCCGCGACGTGGATCACGCCGGCGGCGTCGATGGTGATGCCCTTGGGGGTGTTGAAGCGGGCGGAGGTGCCGGTGGCGTCGGTTGTGCCGGAGGTGCCGGGCAGACCGGCGAACGTGGAGACATCGCCATTGGCCGCGATCTTGCGAATGGCGTGGTTGCCGCTGTCGGCGACATAGAGGTTTCCCGCGGAGTCGAGCGTGAGTCCCTGCGGGGCGTTGAAACGTGCGCCGCTTCCGTTGGCGTTGGTCGTGCCTGAAAGGCCGGGGCTTCCGGCGACGGTGGTGACGACGCCGGCGGGGGTGATCTTGCGAATGGTGTGGCTGGCGGTGTCGCAGACGAAAACGTTGCCCGCGGAGTCGACCGCCAGGCCGGTCGGGGTGTTGAAACGGGCGGAGGTGCCCGTCGCATCGGTGGAGCCGGCCAGACCGACGCCGCCCGCCAGGGTGGTGGCCACGCCTGCGGAGGTGATCTTGCGGATGGTGTGGTTGGCGGTATCGGCGACGTA
>JBDLWD010000440.1:0-3583 GCA_039804465.1 Verrucomicrobiota bacterium
CCCATCCGCGACGTCAAACGCGCCTGAACCGGCGCCTCGCGACCGAGCCGCCCCTCCCCGGCCCGCCTCGCCTCCGGCGTCGCGGGCCTTTTTTACGCCGCCCCCGGCCGGTGCATGCGCCGATATGCCGCCGGAGGCACACCCACGCGGGCGCGAAAGGCCTTGGAGAAATGATAACGGTCGGCGAAGCCCAGCCGCGCCGCGATCGTCTCCACCGGCTCCGCGCCCCGAGCCAGCGCCTCGGCCGCCAGCGCCACGCGCCGCTCCAGCGCGTATTGCCCCGGGCTCAGCCCGACCGCGTCGGAAAACCGCCGCAAAAACTGCCGCGCGCCCAGCCCGCATAGCGCCGCGAGCTCTCCGTTCCCCGGCGGCGCATCGGGCCTCTCGTCGATCCTGCGTAATGCCGGAGCCACTACAGAAGGGAGCGCGAGCCACGCCGCCCACGCCGCCCTGCCCTCGGCCGTCGCCTGCGCGCAGCCGAGCGCGAAGGCCGCGTGCGCCAGCGCGAGCGCGCGCAGGCGCTGGGCCAGCTCCGGCCTGGCCTCGTCGTCCAGCCCGGCCCGCCAGGCCGCCAGCATCGCCTTCAGCTCCGGCGCCCGCGGCAACGCGATCGGCGCGGGAAAAAGCCGGCGCAACAGCGCGGGGGGAAAACCCGACACCTCGAAATGCAGATAATCCTGCCAGACCGACTTCACCCCTTTCGCCAGCCGCGTGGTGAAACGAAGCCCCGCCGGCAGCAGATAAACCGTCTCGGGACGCAGCGACATCCGCCCGCCATCGAGCTCCAGCTCCGCTCCGGTCTGGCGATTCACATAGAGCCGCCAGAAGGGACTGCAAAGCTCGTAGGCCCAGGAGCTATCAATGCGCTCCCCGCGGCCGAATATTACATCCAATCGCACCGTGCCTAGCAGCGCATGCTGCTCTGGAGGCGGAATATGGCCCGTGCTGATCATGACGTTTTCTGACATGCCTGGGGCGTTTCGCGCCATTCCCTTTTTCCACGCGTCAGCTAGGCTGAGCATCCCCCCTTTTATCCATGTCCCCTCATCCGCTCCTCACCCACCAGCGCCAGGTCCACCTCGACTTCCACACCTCGCCGCACATTCCGGGCGTGGGAGCCGACTTCGACGCACGGGAATTCGCCGCGACTTTCAAGCGCGCGCACGTCAACAGCGTCACCCTCTTCGCCAAGTGCCACCACGGCTACGCCTACTATCCGTCGAAGGTTTGCGCTCCCCACCCCACCATGACCCCCGGCCGCGATCTCCTCGGCGAACAGATCGAGGCGCTGCACCGCGAGGGCATCCGATGCCCCATCTACATCACCGTCGGCTGGGCCGAGCTCTCGTCCCAGCTCCACCCCGAGTGGCGCGCGCTCTTCAAGGACGGCCATTTCGGCGACTGGAAAGGTCACCCCGGCATGTGGCGTTTCCTCAACTGGCTCCACCCCGAGTATCAGCAGCACATCGAGGACATCACCCGCGAGACGCTCGCCCGCTACGGCAAGGATGTGGACGGTTACTTCTATGATATCTGCTTCTTCCCCCACGGCGCCTGCTGGTCGCCCGAGTCGCGCAAGTTCCGCGAAAAGCACGGCCTGCTCGACGCCTCCGACGCCGGCCACGAACGCTTCCAGGCCAAGGCACAGGAAACCTTTGCCAAACGCTACTGGGACGTGATCCGCGCCGCCCGCCCCGAGGCCACCGTCTTCTTCAACGCCGGCTCCGACAGCTTCCTCGAACGCGGCCTCGGCGCCCGCGCGCGCTACGACTCGATGAGCCACATGGAAATCGAGTCCCTGCCCTCAGGCTTCTGGGGCTATTACCACTTCCCGCGTCTCGCCCGCTCCACCGGCCACTGGGGCAAGCCCTGGCTGGGCATGACCGGCCGCTTCCAAACCATGTGGGGCGACTTCGGCGGCCTGAAACCGCAAGCCGCGCTCGAGTTCGAGTGCTTCCGCCCCCAGGCCCTCGGCGGCGCCAACTCAGTCGGCGACCAGCTCCCGCCGCGCGGCAAGCTCGACCCCGCCGCCTACGATCTCATAGGCGCGGTGTATAAACAGGTCGCCGACGCCGAGCCCTTCTACGCCGGCTCCTCGCCCCACGTGCAGATCGGCATAACCACCAGCGGCACGCCCGGCCTCGACGGCGGCGAAACCGCCAAGTCCGACGAAGGCGCCATCCAGATGTGCGAGGAGTCGCACTACGAGTGCCAGCTTCTCGACGCCGACAACACCCTCGACGGCCTGGAGCTCGTAATCCTCGGCGACAGCACCACGCTCACGCCCGCCGTTGTGGAAAAACTCCGCGCCTACTACCAGCAGGGCGGCAAACTCCTCGTCTCGCACAAGGGCGGCTGCGACGCCTCCGGCAAATGGGCCCTCGACTTCCTGCCGATCCAGATCGAGGGCGAACTCGCCGAGTTCCCCGCCTACTGGCGCACCCAAGCCGCCTTCTCGCCCGAGCTCGCGCGCTCCGACCGCGTGTTCTACCAGCAGGGACTCGTCGTCAAAGCCGGCGCGGGCGTCGAGACCCTCGTCGAGCGCGTGCACCCCTACTTCAAGCGCGACGCCGTGCGCTACTGCTCGCACGGCCAGACTCCGCCGCGCCCCGAGTCCAGCGGCCAGCCCGTGGTCGTCGCCGGCGAGCGCTTCGTCTATTTCGCCGATCCCATCTTCCGCGAATATCGCAAGGCAGGCAACATCGCCGCCCGCGACGCCTGGCGCCTCGCCATGCGCCGCCTCTTCGGCCCCGCGCCCTATGGCGAGGGGCTGCCCACCACCGTGCAGGTGTATCCGCTACGCAAGGACACGAGCCTGCTCCTCACCCTCCTTCACTACGTCCCGGTGCGCAAGGCGCTCGACATCGACATGATCGAGGAGCGCGGCTCCTTCGCGGGCGAAGTCCTGCGCCTGCCCGTAAAGGCGACCGAGGTCCGCATCTTCGGCACCGGCGAGAAGCTCGCCCGCAGCGCCGACGGCTCCGGCTTCGTGCTCCCGGCCGCCAAAGGCCGCCTTCTCCTCGAAGTCCCAGGCTTCTTCGCCTGAGCAGCTTCGTGTGGCCAAGGTCGGCCCGCCCGTGTTGGATCATGGTCGCTCCCGCCCCATGACCCGCAAACTCGCCCACCTCTGCTTCTTCACCAACGACCTCGACCGCATCGTCGCCTTCTACCGCGACGCACTCGGGCTAGCGGTGAAGTTCCGCTTTCATGCCGCCGATGGCGCCGTCTTCGGCGCCTACGTCGCGGCCGGCGAAACCACCTCTGTCGAGTTCTTCGACCAGCGCCTCACCGCGAAGCAGTGGAGCGTCGATCCGGCCCCGGGCGTCGACGGCTCGGTGCAATCAGCCAACTAGCCAAACCCCACCGCCCGACCAAATCGCCCTCCCGCGTCCCCGCGCACCGCCCCCCGATCCATTGTCAATCATTGATTGACAATGGATCGGGTAACCTGTCCCGGGCCGACCAGGCGCTCGGGGCGACCCGAGCCACGCCCAGCTCACCTGCGCCGCAGCGCGAGCACCAGCGGCAGCATGAGCGCGGGCGCGAGCGCCGACACCGCCAGGCCGAAGCGTAGGTTGCTCAC
>JBDLWD010000441.1:0-3371 GCA_039804465.1 Verrucomicrobiota bacterium
CGCGATCTGGTGAGCTGGACGCAACTAGGCCACGTCATTCACCGCCCCGACCAGTTGCGTTACGCCGGTCGCGGCGTCTCCGAGGGCATCTTCGCCCCCGCGATCAGCTACCACGAGGGCACCTTCTATGTCGTCTGCACCATGGTCGGCGCCGGCGGTAATTTCGTCGTCACCGCCACCAACCCCGCCGGCCCGTGGTCAGATCCAGTCTGGCTCAAATTCGGCGGCATCGACCCGTCTCTGTTCTTCGATGACGACGGCCGCGCCTACCTCGTCGGCAACGACGAACCCGCCGAAAAGCCGCGCTACGAGGGCCACCGCGCCATCTGGCTCCAAGAGTTTGACCTCAAAACCCTCCAAGTCACCGGCCCGCGCCATCTCGTCGTCAACGGCGGCGTCGATCTCGCCAAAAAACCCATCTGGATCGAGGGACCCCACGTTTACAAACACGACGGCGCCTACTTCCTCTGCGCCGCCGAGGGTGGCACCGGCCCGGGGCACTCCCAAGTGATCTTCCGCAGCCAGCACGTCGCCGGTCCCTACGTCCCTGCCGAGCAAAACCCCATCCTCACCCAGCGCACCGTGAGCGCCAAGCATCCCGAGGCCGTCACCAACACCGGCCACGCCGACCTCGTGCAAGGCCCCGACGGCAACTGGTGGGCCGTCTTCCTAGGCTCCCGCCCCTACGCCGGCGAGTTCTACGCCACCGGCCGCGAAACCTTCCTCCTCCCCGTCGCCTGGCCCAAGGACGGCTGGCCGCTGATTCTCCCCGCCGGCCAACGCGTCCCCCTTCAACCCTCCTCGCCCGTCACCCAGGCCTCCTCCCCCGCGCCTGTTCCGTTCACCGGCAACTGCACGTGGTCCGACTCATTCGACTCCGCCGAACTATCCCCGCTCTGGATCATGCTCCGCGCCCCGTCGTCGCGCTGGTGGGATCTCACCACCCGCAAGGGCACGCTCCTCCTCGCTCCCCGCGCCGAGTCCCTCTCCGGCAAACAAAATCCGAGCTACCTCGCCCGCCGCCTCCAACACCGCCGCTACGACGCCACCACCACCCTCGAGGTGCCCTCCACCCCCGGTGTCTCTGCCGGCCTCGCCGCATTCCAAGCCGAAACCCACCACTACTTCCTCGCCGTCCGCCGCACCGCCTCCGCCGTCGAGGTCTTCGTCGAGCGCCTCGCTGGCGGTGCCCCCGTCGTCGCCGCCCACACCGAGCTCCCCGCCGACACCCGCTCGGTCTCCCTCAAAATCAGCGGAGACGAAGCCGTAGTGCGTTTCTCTTACGCGACCCAGCCCGACAACTGGACTGTCCTCCTCCCCGACGCCGACGCCACCATTCTCACCACCCAGAAAGCCGGCGGCTTCGTCGGCGCCACCGTCGGCCTTCACGCCCGCCTTGATTCGTCGGCTCCCTGATCATCGGTTCGCTTCACCTACTCTCCCCATGCTCCGCACCCTTTACCTCGCCTGCATCGCCTTCGCCGGTGCCCTCATCTCCGCCTCGTCCGCATCCGCATTCGCCGCCCCACCTCCCCGCCCGTTCGTGCTCGATATGGTGCACCACAACCCCGGCGAAGCCCGCTACGTGACGCCCTACGAAGACCCCGCCGTCATCCGCAAGATGGGCTATAACGGCAAAGTCTACTTCCTCTTCGACTCCCCCACCCTCGCCGTGGACTGGGAGTCCGTCGATCCCGACATCTTCCCCGCCGGCTCACCCGGTCGCGCCTGGGTGGACAAAGCCGCCGCCCGCATCGACGCCGAACACACCGCCGCCAAGGCCCAGGGCCTCGCCGTCTATGCGATGAGCGACCTCATCCTGCTACCCAAGAAACTCGTCGAGAAACACAAGCTCGGCGACACGTTCGGCGACCCGAAGAACCCCGAAACCGAAAAATACCTCCGCCTTCTCATCGCCCAGGTGTTCGAGCGTTTCCCCCGCCTCGACGGCCTAGTCGTCCGCATCGGCGAGACCTACCTCCACGACGCCCCCTTCCACCGCGGCAAGATCGACCACAACCAGCACACCGAAAAAACCATCATCCCGCTCGCCCAGATCCTCCGCGACGAGATCTGCGTGAAGCGCAACAAGCAGCTCGTTTTCCGCACCTGGATCAGTTTCGACACCCACCTCCCAAGTTACCTTAGGGTCAGCGATGCCATCGAGCCCCACCCCAACCTCGTCTTTGGCGTGAAACACTGCGAAAACGATTTCCACCGCGGCAACGCCTTCAGCAAAATCATCGGCCAGGGCCGCCACCCGCAGCTCATCGAGGTGCAGTGCGCCCGCGAATACGAGGGCAAGGGCGCCTACCCCAACTACATCGCCCACGGCGTCGTCAACGGCTTCGAGGAGCACCTTCTCGCCCTGCCCCCCGAGCGCCTTCGCAGCATCGGCGAATTCGCCCGCCAGAGCCCTCTCTACGCCGGTCTCTGGACTTGGACGCGCGGCGGCGGCTGGGCCGGCCCCTACATCAAAAACGAGCTCTGGTGCGACCTCAACGCCGCCATCCTCGCCCGCTGGGCCCTCGACCCGAAACAGAACGAGGCCGTCCTTTTCCAAAGCTACGCCACCCACAAGCTCGGCCTTGACGAGGTCGACGCCAAAAAATTCCGCCGCCTCGCCCTGCTCTCCGCCGACGCCGTCCTGCGAGGCAAGTCTGGCACCCGCCGCGAAATCTCCCCTTGGTGGAGCCGCGACGACGGCATCAACCAGCCCGCCTTCCCCGCCGACCCCAAGGCCCGCCAGCGCGTGCTCGATCAACAAGACGAGGCCGTCGCGATGTGGCGTGAGATCGCCGGACTCGCCCGCGAGATCAAATTCCGCGACGCGGCCACCGCCGACTACGTCATTGTTTCTTCCGATTACGGTTTGCACCTCTACCGCATCTACCAGGCCTTCGTGCATCTCTGCGCTCTCGGCGAGAACGGCGACAAGGAAGCCCTCCGCACCTGGTTCGCCGCTTACGACTCCGCCTGGGCCGACTACCGCAAACTCCCCGCCCAAAGCGCCCAGTGCGCGACCCTCTACCGCGAAGCCGGCGCCCCCGTCGGCGGCACCGGCACCGCCCTCCAAAAAGTAATTGAAAAACTCCGCGCCGCCGCAGCAGCCGCTCCCTAAGTCAGTCCCGTCTCCCCATGCCCCACCTCCGCCAGTTGACATCAGTTCTCCTCTCGTTGGCGGCCGTCACTTCCGCCTCGATCGCCTCCGTATCCGACCCAACCGCCCCGCTGCGCCCCTTGCCCACCGGCGTCACCGTCACCCACCCCGACAGCAACCCGCTGCGCGACGCTCTCCAGCCTGTTCCCAAGGACGCGATTTTCAAAATGCCGGGCTACTTCCTCTGGGACCCCTCGGTTATCGAGGTTGA
>JBDLWD010000442.1:0-2685 GCA_039804465.1 Verrucomicrobiota bacterium
TCCTGGTCACGCATGACGCTGAGCTGGCGAAGCGCTGCGGGCGGACGCTTAGGTTAAAAGGCGGGGAGATCGTGGAGAACTGAGTTTTGAGCCCACGAAACACACGAAACACACGAAAAGAAAACCGATGAGCAAGGAACTGATTTTGCGGGATGAATGTTATGCGGTGATGGGCGCCTGCTTCGAGGTCTACAAGGAGAAGGGCTGCGGGTTCTTGGAGGCGGTGTATCAGGAGTGCCTGGAGATTGAGCTTGGAGAAAGGGGCGTGGCGTTCGTCGCCCAGCCCGAATTGGCTCTCAGTTACAAGGGCAAGCTTCTCAAGCAGACCTACAAACCGGACCTGATTTGTTTTGGCTCGCTTTTGGTGGAGCTGAAAGCCGTGGCGGCGTTGGCTGATGAGCATCGCGCGCAGGTCATAAACTATCTCCATGCCACCGGGCTCAGAGTTGGCCTTTTGGTCAACTTTGGACATTATCCCAAAGTCGAGTGGGAGCGAATCGTGGTCTGAACTTTTCGTGTCATTTCGTGTGTTTCGTGGGCTTCCTCCGATGATTTTTCTCTTCAAACTCGCCCTTCGCGACGCGCGGGCCTCGCGTGGGCGGCTGCTTCTCACCTCCCTGGCCGTGGTGGCCGGGGTGGCCGCGCTGGCGGCCACGGGATCCTTCGGCGCCGGCATCCGCGACGCCATCGACCGGCAGGCGCGCGAGCTGCTCGGGGCCGATCTCGTGGTCGAATCGCGCTCGGCGCCCGACGCGGAGACCGAGGCCTACCTGCTCGGCCTGGGCGGCGAAACGGCCCGCGAGATCGCCTTCGCCTCCATGCTGGCCGTCCCCTCGGCCGACGGCGGCGTCGCGTCTTCGCGACTCGTGACGGTGCGCGCGGTCGATCCGGCGTATCCGTTTTATGGCGACTTAATCTGCGAGCCCGCCGAAGCGCGCGCCGGGCTCGCCGCGGGCGACGCCGTCCTCGTCGAGGAGACCTTGATGAAGCAGTTCGGCCTCGCGACCGGCTCGGTCGTGCGTCTGGGGCAAAAGACCTTTCGCGTGGCGGGCGCGTTGCAAAAACTCCCCGGCGAATCCGCGGCCGTCGCGCTCCTTTCGCCGCGCGTGCTGGTGGATCGCGCCGGGTTGGAAGGCACGGGCCTTCTTGGGCCGGGGTCGCTCGCGCGGTATCGGGTGCACTTTAGGTTTCCCGCCGGCACGGACGTGGAGGCGCTGGCGGCACGCGAGCGTGAGCGGATGCGGTCGCTGCGGCTCAACGAGGACACGGTGGGCGAGCGCAGGCGCGAGCTTGGCCAGGCGATGGAGAACGTGAACGCGTTCCTCCGCCTGACCGGCCTGGTTGCGCTTCTACTCGGCGCCATCGGCGTGGCGGCGGCGATGCACGCGATGGTGCGGCGCAAGCTGGCGACCGTGGCGGTGCTGCGCTGTCTGGGTGCGGGCGCAGGGCTCGGTCTGGGCGTATTTCTCGTCCAGGGCGTCGCGGTCGGCCTGCTCGGCGCCGCCGTCGGGGCGCTGGCGGGTGCGGGCCTGCAGGCCGCGCTGGGCTCGCTGCTGCGCGACTTTTTGCCGGTCGAGGCGGGGGATTTTGGCGTGCGTTGGATCGAGATCCTGCGCGCCGGGGCGATCGGCGCGACGCTGACCGCGCTCTGCACTCTTGTGCCCCTGCTGGCCGTGCGGCGCGTGTCTCCATTGTCCGTGCTGCGCGCGGTGGAGCCGGAGACGGGCCGGCGAGACTGGCTGCGCTGGGCTGCGGCGGTGTTGCTGGCCGCATTCGTGCTAGCGCTGACGGTCTGGCTGGCGGGCGGTTGGCGCAACGGACTGGGCTTTGCGGGAGGGCTCGCGGCCGCGGGCGGGGCGCTGGCGCTGGTCGCGCGCCTCGTGATGTGGGCGACCCGCCGAAGCGCGGGTTTGTTGCGAGGCCTGCCTTTCGCGGTTCGGCAGGGTCTCGCGAATCTGCATCGCCCGGGCAACCGCACGGCGCGGCTGGTCGTGGCGCTGGGGCTTGGCGCGTTCCTGTTGCTCACGCTGGCGTTTTCGCGCGGCGCGTTGCTCGGGCAGATCAAGTTCGCGGGCAGCGAAGGCCGGCCGAACCTGCTATTTTTCGATGTGCAGGATGACCAGGTGGACGCTTTGAAGGAGACGCTCGCGTCGGTCGGCTCGCCGGTCCGATCGGAGGCGCCGATCGTGACCATGCGGCTCGCCAGGCTCAAGGGACGCACGGTGGAGGAGGTGTTGCGCGATCGTTCGAGCGGCATCCCGGGCTGGACGCTTCGTCGCGAGTATCGTTCGAGCTATCGCGCCGAACCGGCGGACACCGAGAAGGTCGTCGCGGGCGAGTGGGTGAAGAGCTGGGGGCAGGGAGCAGGGGGCGAGGAGTCGGGCACGGAGCCGGTGCCGATCTCGGTGGAGCAGGGTCTGGCAAAGGACCTGAAGCTCGCGCTTGGCGACGAGTTGGAGTGGGACGTGCAGGGCGTGCCTTTGCGCACGCGAGTGGCGAGCCTGCGTGAGGTGGAGTGGCGGCGCATGTCGCCGAACTTTTTCGTGTTGTTTCCGGCGGGTGTGCTGGAGGGCGCGCCGAAATTCCACGTGCTGGCTGCGCGAGCCGAGGACAAGGCGCTCAACGCGAGGGTGCAGCGGGTGGTGGCGTCGGCCTATCCCAACGTGTCGATCCTCGATCTCGGAC
>JBDLWD010000443.1:0-5656 GCA_039804465.1 Verrucomicrobiota bacterium
CTGATCGCCAAGAACGGTATTCTCATCGTTGAGTTTGCCAATAGTCTCCGCGAGCAGGGCGTGACCAAGCTCGAGGCCATACGCCGCGCCGCAGCCACCCGACTACGTCCGGTGCTAATGACCTCGGCCGCGACCGTTTTCGGCCACATCATGCTTATTTTCGTTTCCGGCCCGGGCGCCGCCGCGCGCAACTCCATCGGCTGGGTGCTCGTCATCGGCATGGCCGTCGGGACTTTCTTCACCCTGTTTGTCGTGCCGGCCTTTTACGTCCTCATCGCCAAGGATGACGCCCAGTCTGTCTCTGTTCCCGCCGGCCAGCCCGCCCACTCCTAAACCCGTTTCGAGCTTCCAACCATGCAAGCCCATACCCTTGCCGCAGCCGTTCTTTACGCCGCCGTCGCCACGTGCGTGCGCGCCGACCTTACAGTCGTCGGTCCGCTCGCCCCGGTCGAGGCACTCAAGCCCGAGCCCGCCGCGCCCGCCGAAGCCGTCGCCCCGGCCGTGCCGGATTCGCTCACTCTGGATCAGGCCCTGCGCTATGCACTGGAGAACAATTTCGCCATCCGCCAAGCGCGTGAGCGCCTGAAGGAGCAGGAGGGCCTCATCGTTGAGGTTCGCGCCGAAGCATTGCCCGGCGTCAGCGCCGCCGGGCGCTATTCTCGCGATGACGAGGATCTCATTACCGCCGGCCGCGGATACCAAGACTGGACCATCGGTGTCTACGTGCGACAGACGATCTATCGCGGTGGCGGCGTGCGCGCCGCGCTCGACGCCGCCAAGACCACCCGCGAGGCTTCCGTGCTCGAGCTCCAAGGCGTGGTCGACGACGTGATGCTGGCGGTTCGCACCCGCTTCGCCGATGTGTTGCTCGCCCGTGAGCGCATCTCAGTGCAGGAGCAAAGTGTGGCCCTGCTCAAGGAGCAGCTCCAGACCGTGCGCAACCGTTTCGAAGCGGGCAGCGTTTCCCAGTTCGAGGTTCTCACCGCCGAGGTTGCCCTAGCCAACGCCCAGCCAGAACTCATCAATGCGCGCAACGCCTACCGCATCGCGATCGACGAGCTGCGTTCGGTCCTCGGGTATCGCTCGGATTCCGGCTCTGATCTGCAAAAGGTGCCCGCGTTCGACGGCGTGCTCGAATACAAGCCGGTCAGCTACGATCTAGCCGCATCCATCGCCGCCGCCCGCGAACGCCGTCCCGAACTCCTCAGGCTCGAACAACTGCGCCGTGCTCGAGAGTCCGCTGTTACCGTGGCGCGCTCCGGCTACCTTCCGAGCCTCGCCGTGGTCGTTGGCTACGAGGGCCGAAAGCTCGCGACCTCGAACGCGTTTTCCGACACGCGCGACGGCTGGACGGCCGGAGTCGAAGGCAGCTGGGCCATCTTTGACGGAGCCCGCACGCGTGGCCAAGTGGCGCAGGCGAGAGCTCGCCTGAACCAGGCCCGGCTTGGCGTTTCCGAGCAGTTGCTAGACCTTGAGGTGGAGGTGCGCCGCGCCTTGTCCTCGCTGCAAGAGGCGGGCGAACTGGCCGAGGCAGCCGGCAAGGTGGTCGAGCAAGCCACCGAGGCCTTGCGTCTCGCCGACGTCCGCTTTCGCAACGGCGCGGCCACGCAGCTCGACGTTCTGCAAGCGCGAGTGGCTTTGACCGAGGCCCAGCTCAACAAGCTTGAGGCCAACTATCGCCACACCGTCGCGCTCGCCGCCGTGCGCCGCGCCATCGGTGAATCCAACGCGCCCGCGAATCCCGCTTCCTGAGCAAGGACGGAGTGTGACTCTCGCCTCGGCGCGCCTAGGCGGCTCCCCATCAGTCGCGCCGTCGCCGCAGGCCCGCCGCCACGAACGTGCCGAGCGCAGCAACTCCGGCGAACGAGGCCGGCTCCGGAATCGCGGAGGCGACCCCTTCCGTGTAGTAAGTCCACGGTCCGTAGCCATCGGCGGCCAGCAGAGCGTTGATTTCGGACTGGGATGCGAGAAGCGGAACCGAGTCGATCGTTACCTGAACTCCGGAGGTCGTCGTTCCGATCGCCGAATGCACGCCCAATAGCGCCAGATCACCGTTGGCCATGCGGACGAAGGTCGGGCTTCCGGAGTCCCCACCTTGTCCCTGCGATTCTCCGGGTGTTGATTCGAACGTGGTGTAGGAGATGACGCTATCGACCATACCGTCGCCGGAGGCCACGTTGGGGCCGGAGGAGAAGGGAATCAGATCGAAGGTCTGCAATCCGGCCACCGTATTGAGCCCGACTCGTCCATTGGCCCCGTAAAGCGCCACCGGGAGGCCAACGTAGGCTGCGGCCGTCGAGAGCCCGAGGCCGGCGTAGGACTTGATCCAGTTTGATTCCACCGCGGTGGAGAGTCGCACCAAGGTCGCGTCGGAGGCCGTGCCGCCGAAGGTCAACGTCGTGGTCTGCGCCACGGTGTAGCTGCGCACCAGTCCGTCCGTGCCGAGGAACGAAACCGACGCTCCGACCCCCGGGGCAACGTGCGTGGCGGTTAGCGCGTGGCGTGGGGAGATAAGCGTCACGGCGAAGTCGTTGCTCGCGGTCTGCCAGCCCACGCCGGACAAATCATAGCCGGACAGAACAAAGGATGCGCTCGTGTTTACAACCGGGGTTCCTGCCTCGAAGCCGAAGGCGAATCGCTCATGTAGAGCGGCGTCGTAGCCGACGATCTGCAGGGCGCGGGCGGTTGGTATCAGGCAAAAGGATGCCAGCGTAGCGGTGATGACGAAAGGGCGCATGCGCTTCATTGTATCGACGATCTGATACAAAAGGTAGATCGAGCCTCACCAGCGTCCGTGCTCTCCCTTTTTCAGCCCTAGGGCAAACGCGACCAGCAGGCGCACCGTCTGTTCCACGTCGGCAAGGTCGACGATCTCGCTGGGCGTATGCATGTAGCGCAGCGGGATGCTCACCAGACCTGTGGCCACCCCGGCGCGCCCCATCTGGATGGCGCGCGCGTCCGTGCCGGTGGGGCGGGGGTCCGCTTCGAACTGGTGCGGCACGCCCGCGGCCTCGGCGGCGGCGACCAGGCGATCGTAGATGAAGGGGTTGATATTCGGGCCGCGGCAGATGATGGGGCCCGCGCCCAGCTTGGTCTCGCCGTATTTGCGCTGGTCGCAGTCGGGGTGGTCCGTGGCGTGGCCGACATCCACCGCCACGGCGAGGTGGGGGTTAACCGCGTAGGCCGCGGTCGTGGCGCCGCGCACGCCGATTTCTTCCTGCGCGGTTGCGACGGCAACTACGCGTGCGGCGAGTTTTTTGCGCACGGGCGCGAGACGTCGGAGCACTTCGCCGACAACGTAGGCGCCGACTTTGTCGTCAAAAGCCCGGGCCACGCCGATGGTGCCGTGCAGCAACTCGAAACCAGGCTGGTAGGTGGCCACGTCGCCGATGCGCACGCGCTCGAGCGCCTCTTTTTTGGACTTCGCACCGATATCGATCCACATCTCGTGGATCTCCGGGACCTTCTTGCGGTCGGCGTCATCCATAAGGTGGATGGCGCGTTTGCCGGTCACGCCGAGCACAGGGCCGCTTTGGGTGGAGATGATCACGCGTCGGCCGGGGATCATCACGCGGTCGTGGCCGCCGATGGTGTTGAAGTAGAGATAGCCGTCCTTGTTAACGTAACTGATCTGCAGGCCGAGTTCGTCGATGTGGCCGGCCAGCATCAGCACGGGGTCCCCGTCCGGATTGAGCGTCGCTAGCCGATTGCCCATGACGTCGTTTTCGTAGTGGTCGGCGGACGGCTTCACACGGGCGTCAAACACCGCTTGGGCCTCCTGTTCGGCTCCGGAGGGCGAGCGCGCGGCGAGCAACTCGGCGAGAAACGGCGGGACTACGGTGGAAGGCGCTGCGGATTTCGATTTGGCCATGATGGGACGCCAAGGAAACACACGAAACACGCGAAGGAAAATCCCGAAAGCGGCTGCAGGCAGGTCGTCGAAATTTGCGTGTCTTTTCGCGTATTAAGTGGGCATTTTCGGATCTTTTTCCGATTTCCTGACCATGACCATTTATCCCGCCATCGATATCAAGGCCGGCCGCTGTGTGCGCCTCACCCAGGGCAAGGCCGACCAAGAGACTGTTTACTCGCTTAACCCCGCCGAGATCGCGGAACAGTTCAAGAAGGCGGGCAGCGCCTGGGTGCACGTAGTGGATCTCGACGGTGCTTTTCTGGGCGAACCGCAGAATCTGGAGGCTGTAAAGGCCATCGCGTCGGTCGGGCTCAAGGTCCAGCTGGGCGGCGGCCTGCGCACCCGCGCGGCGGTCGAGCGCGCGCTCGGTTTCGGCGTCAGCCGTGTAGTCATCGGCACGCGTGCGGCGGAGAGCGCCGAGTTCGTGGCGGAACTCGTCAAGGGTTTCGGCGACAAGATCGCGGTGGGCATCGACGCGAAGAACGGCAAGGTCGCGGTCAAGGGCTGGGTCGACACGACCGATACCGGCGCGCTCGACCTCGCAAAACGCGTGGCCGGGCTCGGTGTTCGCACGATTATCTACACCGATATCGGCACCGATGGCATGCTTACCGGGCCCAACCTGCCCGCGCAGAAGGCCCTGGCCGAGGCGGTGGCTGGACAAGGCGCACAGATCATCGCGAGTGGCGGAGTTTCCCAGCTCTCCGACGTGGTGGCGCTCGCGGAATTGGCCCGCGGCCAGCCCAATCTGCATGGCGTGATCATCGGAAAAGCCATTTACGAAAAACGCCTGACGGTTGAGGACGCCCTCGCCGCCGCGCGTTAGCCTAGGACGGGGATGTTTTCCCCAAGCCGCACTTCACGCTCATTCTCAGTCCCGGAGCGGGGAAGTGAGAGCTTCTAGTTTTAGCAGATGCGCGAGGGCCTCCTCGCGCGAAGCGCCGCACATTTCCGCCGTCGGCCGAAGGCTGGAGCAAACCAGAGGGCGTTCTGGTCGTCCGAAAAGCGCGCAGCGCAGGTCGTGCAGCAGTTGCACACAAGGAATGCCGGCAGGCTTGCCGTGGGGCATGCCGGGGATGGGCGAGGTTATCGAGGGGGCGATGCAACAGGCCGCGCAGCAGGACCGGCATGCGGGCGTCTTCGCGTCTTGGAAAAGATCACTCATCGTCCGCCTTTCAGGACGAAAGGCGGCTTTATGGCAAACGGTAGAGACGAACGGCGTTGTCGCCTAGGATGGCGGCTCGCTCGGAGGGCGAAAGCGGTGCGATCCACGCTTCGACGGTCGCCTTCCAGCGGGCGTAGCCGCAGGCCGCGAGGCAAACCGGCCAATCCGTGCCGAACAGAATCCGCCCAGGCCCGAATGCCTCGAGCACGACTTCAAAATAGGGACGCAGAGATTCGGGGGTCCAAGTGCGAACATTGGCCTCGGTGACCATGCCGGAGAGTTTGCACGCGACGTGAGGCCGGCGTGCGAGCTCGCGGATGTTTTTCGCCCATGGCTCCAGCTCCCCCGCCGCGATGCGTGGTTTGGCCACGTGGTCCACGATCAGGGTGGCGTCGGGATGCCGGTCCGCGAAGATGACCGCATTGGGCAGATGGCGTTCAAAAATCAGAACGTCGTAAGCGAGGCCACGGCGCGTGAGAGCGCG
Source organism: Verrucomicrobiota bacterium (assembly GCA_039804465.1). GTDB lineage: Bacteria > Verrucomicrobiota > Verrucomicrobiia > Opitutales > Opitutaceae > IMCC26134_A. The sequence goes on from JBDLWD010000443.1 coordinate 5,563, forward strand.
AACGCCGCGCTCGAAATCCGGTCGCAGCATGTAGGCGTCATCCGTTTCGCCTTGGAGCACATGGCGCAGTCCCCGGAGTTTCGCGTTCGCGGCG
>JBDLWD010000444.1:0-6788 GCA_039804465.1 Verrucomicrobiota bacterium
TGATACGGCGAGACGGAAATAACGCGCCTCGACCGGCGCGGGGAAATCCACGGCGAGCGAGGCGCCCAAGGTCGTGCCGGAGGCGGCTTCGAGCTTGTGCATAGCGGCTAGAACAACTGGAACTCGCCGAGCGAGAAACGGCCGGTGGATCCGGCGGTCAGCCTGAAGTATCGGCCTTTGACCGGATAGAGAAAGGTCAACTCCAGGCGCGCTCCGACGGTGGCGCCGGAAGCGGCCTGTTTCCAAGGGCCGGACGGGGATTCGCCGTATTCAAGGACCCAGGACTTTATGGAGTGCACCTGGTCCCGGCGGGTGGCGCGTTCGAGGAGCACGAGACGCTTCACCTCGCGAGTCTCGCCGAGATCGACCGTGAGCGCGGCGTCGCGAAGCCAGACGGGATGGGCAGGGTTAAGGCGGACGGGTTCGAAGGTCTTTCCGTAAATTTCCTCCGCCACGGTCTCGTCGCGGCCCGGCACCCAGTAGGTGTTCGGGTTGTCGTCGACCAAGGCGGACGGCGGATGCATGAACAAAGGGGTGAGGCTGCTGGAAGCGGTGATAGGCCGACGGTAGGCGAGGGAACCGCTGGTCGACGGGGGCGCGATGACCGGAAGGGCGATAGGATCGCCCTGCACGGCAAGTTTTACGACCGTGACGGACGGATCGCGTGAAGACTTCGGCACATCGAGCGAGAGGCCCGAGGGGCCTTGCTGGAAGGCCACGGGCGTGCCGTCGAGCCGGGTGGCGGCGACCACCTGGAGGGGCAGCGCGGGCAGGGCTAGTTGATCCGGAGAGTGGGCGAAAACGTGAACGTAGATCGCCTTGGCGGTGCGGGTGGTGGCGTAATCGCCGACCGGCAGGTAGGGGCCCCCGCGGGTGCCGTAGACAGCCTCGCCGTTTACGCTCAGCCAAGCACCCATCTCGGCCAGGCGTGCCACTTGATCGGGCTCGATTTCGCCGTCGGGGCCGGGGCCGACGTTGAAGAGGAGATTGCCGTCGCCGCTGACGGTGCGGACGAGGGTTTCGAGGCACTGGCGGAGAGGTTTGATTTTATCCCGGGGTTTCCAGCTCCACTGGCCGGCGACGGTCATGCAGGTTTCCCAGGGAAGGGCGTCGCAGTAGCTGCCGACGAACTGTTCGGGCGTTGCATAGTCGCCCCAGGGGCCGACGCGTCCGTGGGATTCGTCCGTGTGCAGCGCCTCCAAGCGGTTGGTGAGTATGACTCCCGGCTGAAGCGTGCGGAGAAGCGTGGCGGTTTCGCGCGGGTGCGAGGGATTGGGGCGGCCGTCGAAGTCAATCCAGACGAGCGAGATTTTGCCGTAGCGGGTGAGCAGCTCGGTGAGCTGGGCGTGCATGCGCTCGACGAAGCGCGCATTGTTTTCCGGATGGCGGCAATCGGGGTCGCGCCAATCGCCCGGGGAGAAATACACGCCGAAGCGGAGCCCGGCCTCGCGGCAAGCGGCGGCGAGTTCGGCCACGATGTCGCGGCCGAACGGGGTGTTCATGATGTTGTAGGGATCTGTCTTGGTGTCCCACAGCATGAAGCCGTCGTGATGCTTGGCGGTGAGCACGACGTAGCGCATGCCTGCGTTTTTCGCGGTGGCGACCCAGGCGGCCGCGTCGAATTTGACCGGGTTGAATTCCTTGTGGAGGGCGTCGTATTTGTCTTTCCCGTATTTTTCGCGCGACCAGCTGATTTCTTTGCCGGTGAGCGAGGACGGCCCCCAGTGGATGAACATGCCGAAGCGGCTCTCGCGCCACCAGGCGAAGTCGGGAGGGGCCACGGTGGCGGGCGTGGCGGCGGGAGCGGAGGCGCCAAACGCGGGGCTGAGGAACGCCAGACAGGTCGCGGCGAGCAGAGAGGGAAGGCGCATTGGGGCAATACGTCGGCTTATTTGGCGAAAAGGGAGAGTTGGCCGATCTTCAGGCTGCCGCCGCCGGAGCCGTAATCGATCCAGACTCGGACGTAGCGAGCGGGGCGTCCGGGATGCTGGATGCCTGCGATATGCCGGGTGACGGGAACCTCCCACTGGGGCAGGCCGTAGGAGCCGCGATAAACCTCCTCCCAGGATTCGCCGTCGGTGGAGATGGCCAGGCGAAGATCCACGTTGCTGTTAAAGGCATTGTGATCGATGCCGACGGCGGAGAACGCGGTGAGCTCGCGCTCGGCTCCGAGATCGAGGGTGACCGAGGGTTTCGACTCGTTCTTGGTTCTGATCGTGAAGCGGCCGTCGTTATCCCTCACTGATTCGCCGGTGGACACGGTGATTGTCGCTTCGGACTGGCGGGGCGCGCCGTAGAGCATGGGGTCGTCGAAAACGCCTCCCTTGAGGCCGAGCGCCTGGCCCGGCGCGATGGACTCCTCGGCGGTGAGCTTGAGGATGGTTACCGGGCCGGTGAATCCGTCCGCGCCGAGCTCGAGCGCGATGCCTGCGTCGTTCTGGGTGAATGGCACGTCGCGTTCGGACTTGAGCAAACGCGCGGAGACAAGACGATGGGGCAAGGCGGGGAGGCGGACTTTGCCTCCCACGGGTGCCTGCAGGAGTTGGACGTAGATGGTGTTGTCGCGATAGGTGGAGCCGCCCCAGGTGCCGTTGCGGAACGGGCCTCCGCGAGTCCCGTAGATCGCCTCGCTGTTTTCACGCAGCCAGGCACCGATTTCACGCAGGCGCGCGACTTGGCGGGGCTCTATGCGGCCGTCTGGCATGGGGCCCACGTTGAGCAGAAGGTTTCCGCCGCCGGTCACCGTGGAAACAAGGATGCGCAGGCACTCGTCGAGCGACTTCATGGCGTCGTCGGGTTTCCATGCCCACTGGCGGCAGATGGTTATGCAGCTCTCCCAGGGGCGGTCGACCTGCATGGTGCCCACGCGCTGCTCGGGGGTGTCGAAGTCCTCGGGCAGGCCGTTGCGATTGTTGATGAGGATCTGCGGCTGGAGCTCGCGCACCATCTTGTGCATGGGCACGGCGCCGTAGTCGTCGGCCTTCTTGCCCAAGCCGTCGAACCAGAGGATGTCGACGCGGCCGTAGTTGGACATCAGCTCGCGCACCTGGAGCATAAGATAGTCCTTGTAGGCTTGGTGGCGCTCGGTGAAGGCGTCGGGATTCAGCCAATCCGGCTGAGAGTAGTAGGCGCCGAAGCGCAGGCCGGCGGCGCGGGTGGCGTCGGCCAGCATGCGCACGATGTCCTTGCGGTAGGGGCTTTCGGCCGAGGTTATCTTGTAGTCGTTGGCCTGGGTGTCCCAGAGGCTGAAGCCGTCGTGGTGACGGGTGGTGAGCACGATATAATGCATGCCGGCGTCCTTGGCGATGGCGGCCCACTCGGCGGGGTCGAAGGCGACGGGGTTGAACTCCTTGTAGAGCTGGTCGTAGCGCTCTGGCGGCACGGAGCCTCCGCCCTGCCAGTAACCGCGGCGTTCGGCCTTGCGCGACCAGCCGATTTCGGTGCCGGCGAGGCTGACCGGCCCCCAGTGGATGAAGAGGCCGAACTTGGCGTCCTCCCACCAGCGGATGCGTTCAAGGGCTTCGGGCGAGAGCGGCGTGGCGGGGCCGGAGGCTGGCGCGGAGGACATGGCGGGAACAATCGATAGCGCGGCGAGCGCAAGGAGGAGGGAACGCATGGGGAAACGGGGCGGGCGGGGTGAAGCGTGCGCCGATCGGCGCACGCTCGGGGCGGGAAAAGGGCGTATGGCTCAGCGACGGTAGCCGATCTCGGCGCCGCCGGATACGTGCATGATATGGCCGGTCACGAAACGGGCTTCGTTGGAAACCAGAAAGACGGAGGCGTCGGCGATGACGTCACCCTCGGGACAGTAGCCGAGCGGGTGGATCTCATCGAGGTAGCGGTTTATGCTGGCGGGGTCGGGTTGCTCGGCGGCCCACTTGCGCAGCATGGGGGTCCAGGTGCCGGCGGGGCAAACGGCGTTCACGCGAACGCCGAGGGGGGCGTAGTCGAGGGCCATGGACTTGGTGAGGGTGTTCATGGCGCCCTTGGTGGCGGTGTAGGCGGCGTGGATGGATTGGCCGATTACACCGACGAGGCTGGAGGTGTTAAGGATATTGCCCTTCGAGGCCTTGAGGGCCTCGAGTCCATGGCGCGTGGTGAGAAGGACGCTGCGCAGATTGATGTCGAAGAGCGCGTCCCACTCGGCGTCGGTGGTCTCGTGCAAGGGCTTCGAGGGCGTGGCGATGCCGGCGTTGTTGTGGATGACGTCGAGCCGACCGTAGGCGGCGAGCACGCGGTCCAGGGCGGCCTTGACCTCGGCGTCCTTGGAGACGTCGCAGGAGAAGCCGAGGTGGCCGGCGCCGAGTTCGGCGGCGGTCTTGGCGGAGGCCGCGCCGTCGCGGGCGACGACAACGACTTTGGCGCCCTCGCGGGCGTAGGCGACGGCGCAATCCCGGCCTATGCCGGTGGAGCCGCCGGTGAGGAAGATGACCTTGTCTTTGAGGCGCATGAACGGGGAGTGAACTTAGGTTAAAGTTGTCAGACAACTTTGCGGTCGGGCAACACAAAACTGGGCGGATCGCGCGGGGCAGGTTTGGGCTTCGCAAGTGGCGAGGGCGTTGGTTTTCATATCGGTATGCCAAGCAAGCGCGCGCGCACCAACCCAACCGTCGGCGAACGTATAGGCCGCGAGATCGAGCTCGCGATCCTCTCCGGCCGGCTCAGGCCGGGGGATCGCCTGCCTACCGAGGAGGAGCTCGTGGCGAGGCATGGCAGCAGCCGGTCGGCCGTGCGCGAGGCCGTTCATGGCCTGCGGGCGCGAGGACTGGTCATAAGCCGCCGCGGAAGCGGCAGCTACGTCGCGGCCGACGTTGGGACGCGTCCACTGCGCGAATCGCTCGGGCACTACGCCACCTTGCGCGCGAATGAGCGCGGATACACCGAGTTGTTTGATCTACGATTGATGGTGGAGCGTTTTTGCGTGCGCAGGCTGGCCTTGCTTGGAAAAGCGGCGGACCGGTCGCGTTTGCGGGCCGCATTCGAACGCATGAAGATGGAAAAAGGCGATCTGACACGTTTCGGCGAAGCCGATATCGCATTTCACCAAGAGCTGGTGGCAGGAGCCAAACACGAGCTTTTCGCCACTATCCTGGGGGGATTGTTTTCGGATCTTGGCCGGCGATTCGCCCAAGACAGCTACCATCGGGTGTCTCAGGTCCGGCAGGTGCTCTTGGAGCATGAAGCCGTGGTCGAAGCAGTGGAGGCGGGGGACGCTGATTTGGCCGAGGGGCACTTGGTCACGCATCTGGTCAGGTCCCGCGCTGACTTCCAGAAATCGGACGGATGACGCGATCTTACCAAACCACCAACCGCGGAGTCCGCAGAGTGGAAACCTGAAGCCCCAACAACCGATATGCTTCGCTCGGGCCGCCCCCCGAGAACAAGATTTACGCGAGCTGTCTCAGATGAGACCGAGCTTCATTTTACCTTCTTCGCTGATCATGGACTGGTTCCAAACTGGCTCCCACACGATGCGCACCTCGGCCTGGCTCAGGCCGGGCACGAGCAGGAGTTTGCCCTTGGCATCCTCGGCGATGGCCGGGCCCATGCCGCAGCCGGGGGCGGTGAGGGTCATGGCCACGTCGGCCTTGTAGCCGGCGTCGGATTTGGTGACGTCGAGCGAGTAGACCAGCCCAAGGTCGACGATGTTCACCGGGATCTCGGGATCGTAGACCTTGCGCAATTGGTCCCAGAGCGCCTCCGGATCGGGGGCGCCGTCGGCCAGCGTCGAGGCCTGCACCGACTGGTCGACGACCGTCTCGCCGATTGCGTCGGCGTCCTTGGCGTCGATGCGATAGAGACCGGCGTCGCCCTGCACGGTGTAGGTGCCGCCGAGCACCTGGTGAATGAACACCTTTGCGCCGGCAAAGAGCGTGTGTTTGTCGCCCGAAGGGATCTGGGTGACGACGACGTCGCGGGAAAGGATGCGGTCTTTGGAGGCGGAGCTCATGCGGAAGAGTGGGCGGGAAAGGTTCCTAAACGAAAAGCCGATTCGCGCGCGGACACAAGCAGCGGCCCGTTTACCCTGCGGTCAGTTCGTGTCGGGCCGTCGTTGCGCTGCGTAGATGCCTCGCGTTCCGCTACCGAGGTAGCTGGCGAGACAGGCTGCCGCGAACAACTCGCTGTGAGCGCCGCCGAATATCTCGACGGCCAGCAAGGTGCAGGCGAGGGGGGTCTTGCTGGCGCCGGCAAAGACCGCAACGAACCCCAGCGCGGCGCCCGCCGCCAGCGGCAGCCCCAGCAGAGGGCCGGCCACGTGGCCGAAGCTCGCGCCTATGAAAAACAGGGGTGTCACTTCGCCGCCTTTAAAGCCCGCGCCCACGGTCAGGGCCGTGAACACCAGTTTCCAAAACCAGCTCCACTCCGTCGCCCCGCCTTGAGTCCAGACGGTGAGCAGGGTTGGGTCTCCCGGATCGGGGCTTGCCGCACCAAGGCCGAGGTAGGCGTCGGTGCGGAGCGCGAAGGCGAGGGTGATGACCGCCGCGCCTCCCAAGCCGGGACGCAGCCACCATGAACACGCGGCGGGCAGCGGCACGCGCTCCATGCCATGGGAGGCGGCGATGAAGGCGCGGGCTACGAGTCCGCAGAGCAGGCCCAGCGCTGCTGCTTGCGCGAGCGGTGCCAAGGCGAGCCCCGTTGACAACGTGGAGAGGTCGGCCAGCGCGGCGTAATCCGCATGGCGGGCGCCCCAGGTGTGGCAGATTTTATCGCCAACCAGTGCGGCAAGCAGGCAGGTGCCAAGCCAAGCGTATCGGAGGCGGCCGCGGGTCAGCACCTCCACCGCGAAT
>JBDLWD010000445.1:0-4165 GCA_039804465.1 Verrucomicrobiota bacterium
TTACCCTGGTTTCCGCCCTGTTTCTCAAGCTCGACACCGCGGTTTACGTGGGCATCGGTGCTTCTCTGGTTCTGTTCCTTAAGAAGGCCAGCGCGCCTTCCTTGGTGGAATACGGTTTCAACGAGCAGGGACAACTATCGCAGCTCGAGGCGCCGCGGGACAGGGTCGACGCCGCCATCTCCATCGTGCACGTCGAGGGCGAGCTCTTCTTTGGCGCCGCAGATCTTTTCCAGGATCAGGTGCGCTATCTGGCGGAAGATGGCGGCGTGCGCGTCGTCATCTTGCGTATGAAAAACGCCCGTCACCTGGACGCGACGGCAGTCATGTCACTGCTCCAACTGCGAGAATCTCTGCACAAAAACGGCCGGCATCTTCTCGTCAGCGGAATCAACCCCGATGTGGAGCGCGTGCTGCGGTGCAGCGGCGCATGGGCCGAGCTCGGCGCGGACAATATTTTTCCCGCCGAGGCCAATCTTACCATGAGCACGAAACGAGCTCTGCAGCGCGCCAAGAAGCTGCTCGCCGCCGACGGTGCGGCGGGCAAGGCGGAGGTTCGCATCTTTTACGACCGCAAGCGCGCGGAGAACCAACTAGCCGCCTCGGGTCCCGCCAACGAACACGTCTCGGATTACGAGATTTGAGCATGGGCCGAGCGCCCCGGCCTTCTTCGGCCGGGGCGCGGACATGAAAAAGCCGTCCGCTTCGAGGCGGACGGCCGATGGAAATGCGAAGCTCGATTATTTGCTCTCCGCCGCCGCCTCGCCCTTGATGAGCGCTTCAAGCTGGGCGTTGATCTCCTCAATCCGCGCCTGGATCTGTGCATTAGTCAGCCCGATGAATTGGTTGTAGTGAGGGCGGCGCTTGTAGTCGGTCGAGTAGATGATGCGGCTCGCGAATTCGGCGCGGAGGGCGGCGATTTCTTTTTGCAGCGCGGCCTCGCGGGCTTTCTGGGCCTCGAGAGCCGCGAGACGGGCGGCCTCGCGTTCGGCGGCGGCCTTGCGGGCGGTCTCCTCGGCCCGGAGTTTCTCGAGAGCGGCGAGTCGGGCCTTCTCGGCTTCGGCTGCCTCTATGGCGCGTTGCTCGGCGAGGCGGCGGGCCTCGGCGTCGGCTACGGCGCGTTGAGCGGCGAGCGCGGCCTCGCGTTCGGCGGCGGCCTTGCGGGCGGCTTCCTCGGCGGCCAGGCGCTCGGCGGCGGCCTTGCGCTCGTCCTCCAGGCGGCGCTGCTCTGCGGCCTCGCGTTCGGCTGCGGCCTTGCGGGCGGCTTCCTCGGCCAGGCGGGCTGCTTCGGCGGCTTGTTCGGCAGCTTTCTTTTCCGCGGCGAGACGGTCGGCCTCGGCGGTATCGTTGGCGACGACGCGCGCCTGCGTGGTTTCCACTTGCTTGGACTTGTAAGAGCGCCAGCTGAAGCCGGCTCCGATGAGCAGTAGAAGCAAAATAGCGATGGTTAGGACAGTTCCGCGTTTCATGAGATTAGGTAGCGAGGTTCTTGGTTGATTCGCAGCGGGAGCTTTCGGCTGGAAAATGTCAAATCCCCGTGGACTCCATCACGGTCTGGGTCGCCCGGCCCGCGAAGTTGCTTTCCTGTGAAAAACGGACTTCCCAAGCATGGCTCCGCCGTATCCAATGTAACTTTTATGCAGAAAACCCTGATCATTTGTAAGCCCGACTGCATGGAGCAGAAGCATGTGGGCAACGTAGTCGACCGCTTTGAAAAAGCCGGTTTCGAGATCGTTGGCTGCAAGATGGCGCGTCTGACCTCCGCCCAGTTGCGCGAGCACTACGCTCACGTGGCCGACAAGCCCTTTTATCCCGAGATCGAGGCTTTCATGAGCTCCCGCCCAGTCATCATCCTCGCCCTCAAAGGCGACAATGTTGTCGCCAAGGTGCGCGATCTCCTCGGCCCGACCGATTCCCGCAAGGCCGCCAAGGGCACGATCCGTGGCGATTTCGGCACCGAGATGATGAAGAACGTGGTCCACGCGTCCGACAGTGAGGACAACGGCAAGATCGAGATTGCCCGTTTCTTCAAGGCCGAGGAGATCTTCGGCTGAGTAGAAGCTTCCCGTTTTCGCCAAAGCAAAAAGCCCGCCGGAAAATCCGGCGGGCTTTTTTGTGGGCTTTTGCCGCGCGGTTCAGGCGCTGGCGGAGGGCTTCGGCTTTTTGCCAAAGCCTTCGGGATGGCTGGAGTGCCACTTCCAGGCGGATTCCACTATGGGCTCGATGGTGGTGAATTTCGGCTCCCAGTTAAGCTCCGCCTTGGCCTTCGAGGAGTCGGCGTAAAGCGCGGGCGGATCGCCGGCGCGGCGGGGGGCGGTGGTGTAGGGGACCTTGAGGCCGGTGATTTTTTCCACCGCGCGGATAACCTCGAGAACGGAGGTCGGGGTGCCGGTTCCTAGGTTGTAGAAGTATTGTGCGCCGGGGGTGGCGAGTTTCTCGAAGACCGCGATGTGGGCGCGGCTCAGGTCGTCGACGTGCACATAGTCGCGCAGGCAGGTGCCGTCCGGGGTGGGGTAGTCGGTTCCGAAAACCTGCAGGGGCGGGCGCTTGCCGGTGGCGGCGTCGATGGTGAGCGGGATGAGGTGCGTCTCGGGATCGTGGCACTCGCCGATGGTCCCGTCCTCGGCCGCTCCGGCGGCGTTAAAGTAGCGGAAGGCGGCGAAGGAGAGGCCGTAGGCCTTGGCGAAGGCCTTGAGCGCGTTTTCGATGTCGAGCTTGGTCTGGCCGTAGGGATTGATCGGTGCCTGGGGCATGGTCTCGACCAGGGGCATCTTCTCCGGTATGCCGTAGGTCGCGCAGGTGGAGGAGAACACGAACTTCTTCACTCCGCATCCGATCATGCAGCGCAGGAGGTGCAGGGTGGAGGCGACGTTGTTGAAGTAATACTTCATCGGGTCGGTCACGCTCTCGCCCACGTAGGCGTAGGCGGCGAAGTGCATGACGAGTTCGATCTTTTCCTTTTTCAGGATTTTCCCGACCTCGGATTCGTTGCCCAGATTGACAGAATAAAAGGGCACGTCGTGCGAAACGGCCTCCCGGTAACCGAATACCAGGTTGTCGAGCACCACCGGCCGGTGACCGGCGGCGATGAGTTGGCGGACGCAATGGGAGCCGATATAGCCGGCACCGCCGACGACGAGGACGTTCATAGGGATTGAGTTGAGTAAAAGCTGATGGTTTTGCGAAAAACGAAGCGAGCCTTGTATTGCCAATCTCGCGGGTATGGCTAGCGATTTTCCCTTCGCCATGTCGTTTCAGCCCGCCCGCATCGTCATAACCGGTATCGGCCTCACCGCGCCCAATGGAAATTCCTTGGGTGAGTTTCGCCAAAATCTGCTCAACGGGGTCGCAGGCGTGGAGCCTTTCGAGGTGCGCTACATGGGCACGCTCATCGCCGGCGTCTGCCACTTTGATCCGCTCCGCTACCAAAAGAAGAAAGAGCTTCGCGTCGGCACCCGCGCCGGTTCCATCTCCATCTACTGCGCGCACGAAGCGGTGAAGGACAGCGGCCTGGACTTCGCCGCGATGGCCAAGGACCGCATCGGCATCTACGTCGGTTGCACCGAGCACGGAAACGTCGAGACCGAGAACGAGATCTACGCCATCTCCAAGTTTAACTACGACACCAAGTATTGGTCTCATTACCACAACCCCCGCACGGTGGCCAATAACCCCGCCGGCGAGGTTTCGCTTTCCCTCGGCGTGACCGGTCCCGCCTACACCATCGGCGCAGCCTGCGCCGCGGGCAACGTTGGTCTCATTCACGCCGCGCAGATGCTTCGCCTCGGAGAAGTGGACCTGGCTCTCTGCGGCGGCGTCAGCGAGTCGATCCACACCTTCGGCATCTTCGCCGGCTTTAAATCCCAGGGCGCTCTCGCCACGCATGCCGACCCGAAGAAAGCTTCGCGTCCCTTCGACAAGGGGCGCAACGGTATCGTCGTCTCCGAAGGCGGCTGCATCTACACTCTCGAGCGTCTCGACGACGCCCTGGCCCGAGGTGCAAAAATCTACGGAGAGATCGCCGGCTACTGCGTCAACAGCGACGCCTCCGACTACGTGCTCCCCAATCCCGGCCGCCAAGCCGAGTGCGTTCGCAAGGCCCTCGTGAACGCCAAACTCACCGCCAGCGATATCCACATCGTGAATACGCACGCCACCGCCACCCCGC
>JBDLWD010000446.1:0-3475 GCA_039804465.1 Verrucomicrobiota bacterium
GCGGCTTCGTCGCGGGCGAAAATGAAGACGAGCTGGCCGTAAACGCGGACGACGTTTTGCCCCGGTTCGTGGGGGAGTTCGTCAAGGTAGCCTCGAAGCTCGCGGGTGCAGTCCTCGGCGGAGACGCCAAAATAAAACACCCGCGACAGCATGCGTTCGAGGGTGCGGGTATGCCAACGGAGGCGCTGGCGGGCGCGTTCGTAAGCGTGGGCGGTGGCGACGAGATGAAGCATGCCCCCACTTTGCCAGAGGGGGTGGGACAAGCGCGGGGGTAGGGGTGCGGCGGAGGAGGTTCGGACGAGCGCTCGCTGTGCCTCCGTTACAAGGGGAAGCGGGCTTGGGCGAAGTTCACTCCGCGGGGAGGGCGGATAGGATACGGTCGGCGAGTCCCGCGACTTTTTCGCTCAGGCCGGTGGCTAGGGCGGCGTAGTCGCCGTCTTTCCACGGCGTCTCTGGCGCCTCGAATACCTCGCGGAAGAGGACCTGGCCACCGCCGGCGGCCCCCGGCTTTTCCTCCACGCGGACGATCTCGATGGCGCAGGTGAAGCTCACGACAGTCCGGCCGTCGGGGCGAACGCGGCCCTCGCAGCGAAGGACGGAGACGGAGACGTCGACATCGCGCATGACGTCGAAGGGGTAGGGTTGCGGGAAGACGCGGCCGACGCGGCCGGAGACGTGGAGTCGGGCGACGAGCATGCGGTTGATGCCGGTGGCGAGGGGTTCGGCCCAGCGGGCGTAGTCGCTGTAGTCGATCTCGTTGTCGCCGCGGCGCACGATCATGGCCTTGCCGTCGAGGTAGGGGGCGATTTGCACGGAGCGCAGGCCGACCTTGAGCTTGCCCTGGCCGGCGGCGTCAACCGCGGCCTGGGTCGGGGCGGTGAGGACATAGTGGCGGGTGGGGTCCGGAGCGGGCTTGGGGAAAAAACTGCAGCCGGCGAGGAGCGCGGAGGCGGCGAGCAGGGCGAGACCGGCGCGGGCGGCGGAGGAACGGAGGAGGCGGGCGGAGAGGGCGCGGGACATGGGCGGAGAGGGGGCGCGAGAGGTTATTTGCTAGAGTCGGAGGCGCGGCCGCTCAGCAGGGCGTTGGGGTTGCGCTCGAGGAAGTCGGCAAGGCGCGCGACGGCGGCGGCGGCTTCGCCGAGGCGGCCGAAAGCCTTGGAGGCGTCGTCGCCGAGGTATTGCTGGGCGTTGATGAAGCGCTTCATGACGGTCGTGGTGTCGGTGAGCTGGGCCATGGCGGCGCGAGCGTCCTGGAGGGCGAGTTGGAACTGCTCGGCGCCGGGGCCGGCGGATTTTTCGAGCTCGGCGAGCACGCGGTCGAGGCGGGCGGAGGCGGAGGCGGCGTTGGCGAGGGTGGCCTTCAGTTCGGGCGAGGAGGCGAGGGCTGCGACGGCCTGGCCGGCGGCGGACCATTCGCGGGAAATGGCGGCGACGTCGGCGGCGCGGACCTGGGCGCGAACGTCGCCGATGAGGCCCTTGACCTCGGAGGCGAGCTGGGGGAGGTCGCTGTGGCGGATGTCGTCCAGGATCTCGTTGAGGCTGCGCATGAACTCGGCGCTGCGCGAGGGGATGGCCGGCATCTCGAGGTAGGGCGACTCGACGGAGGCGAGGCGGCGGGGGGGATGCAGGGAGGGATCGTAGAAATCGAGCTCCACGTAGAGCAGGCCGGTTGCGTAGCCGATGACGTTGAGCTGGGCGCGCAGTCCCGCGTCGACGAGGTGCTGGAGTTCGTCGCGGCTGGAGACGTCGATGGGGTTGCCCAGGCCGTCGGCGACGACGTCGCGGCTGAGTTCGCAGACCACGGCGACGACGGAACGGGAGTCGGCTGCCTGCGCGCCGGAGCCGGATGGCGGGATGGCGCGGACGTGGAGGCCGACGACGCGGCCGATGCGCACGCCGCGGAATTTAACCGGCGAGCCGTTGTCGAGGCCGTGGATGGACTCGTCGAAGTAGACGATGAAACGCTCGGGCTTGGAGAAGAAGCTGACGCCTCCGAACGAGAAAAGCGCAACGATGCCGAGGAGAAGGGCGCCGAGGACGAAGAGGCCGACGACGGTGGGACTGACTTTGGTCTTCAAGGGAGGAAGCGGGCTTTGGCGGACTGGATAAACGTTACAGTGCGGGTCGGGCGGCGGTGGCGAAGCCGGTTTCCCCGGGGCGGGCGCCGCGGTTTAGGAACTCGCGCACGCGATCGTCGGTCGAGGAGACGGCGAGTTCCCGCGGGTCGCCGAGGGCGATGGCGCCGCGGGCCGACTTGTCGAGCATGAGGACGCGGTCGGCGACGCCGAAGATGGAGTCGAGCTCGTGGGAGACGACGACGCAGGTGGTGCCGAGCAGCTCGCGGACCTGGAGGATGAGCTCGTCGAGCTTACGCGAGGTGATGGGGTCGAGGCCGGCGGACGGCTCGTCGAAGAAGACGATGGCGGGGTCGAGGGCGAGGGCGCGGGCGAGGCCGGCTCGCTTCTTCATGCCGCCGGAGATCTCGGAGGGGTAGTAGTTCTCGTAGCCGGCGAGGCCTACCTGGGAGAGCTTGAAGGCGGCGAGTTCGGCGCGTTCAGAGGCGGTTAGCGTGGTGTATTCCTCGAGCGGCAGGGCTACGTTTTCGAGCAGGGTGAGCGAGCTCCAGAGGGCGCCGCTCTGGTAGAGCACGCCGAAGCGGCGGAGGAGGTCGCGGCGCCGGACCGCGTCGGCCGAGAGAAAGGAGTCTCCGAAGAAACGCACGTCGCCCGCGCTCGGGCGGTTGAGGCCGACGAGATGGCGGAGCAGGGTGCTTTTGCCGCAGCCGGAGCCTCCCACGATAAAGAAGATTTCGCCGGGGCGAACGGAGAAGTGCAGATCGCGAAGGATGGGATCGCCGCCATAGCCGCAGTCGATGCCAAGGGCCTCGATGGCGGGCGCGGCGGGTTTTTCCTCGGGAGTGCGTGCGGCGACCATGGCTTAGATTCCCAGGATATTGAACGCCACGGCGAACAGGGCGTCGGCGATTATGACGAGGAGAAGAGCCATGACCACGGCTGAGGTGGCGGCCCGGCCCACGCCGGCGGAGCTGCGCTCGGCGAGCAGGCCGCGGTGGCACCCGGCGAGGCCCACGAGGATACCGAAGGCGGCGGATTTGATCACGCCTGAGGCGACATCGGAGAGGTCGATGGCGGAGATCGTCTGCACCCAGTAGGCGGAGGGCGGGATATCGAGGACGGTGAGCGATACGAACATGCCGCCGAGGATGCCCATGCAGTTGGAGTAGAGCGTGAGCAGGGGCATCATCAGCGCTAGGGCGACGAGCTTGGGAAGGACGAGAAAGTCCACGGGGTGGATGCCGAGCGTCTCGAGGGCGTCGATCTCGTCGTTGGCGCGCATGTTGCCGAGGGTGGCGGCAAAGGCCGCCCCGGTGCGCCCGGCGAGCACGACGGCCGTCATCATGGCACCGAGCTCGCGGACCATCACGAGGCCGACGGCATCCGCCACGTAGATATCG
>JBDLWD010000447.1:0-8899 GCA_039804465.1 Verrucomicrobiota bacterium
TCAACCTCCTCGGCCTCGATCCCTCCGGCGGACTCACCACCGCAGACGGCGCGGCGGTCCGCCTTGTCGACGCGCCCCTTCCATGAACGAACGCGAACAACTCGTCGCCCTCTGCGCCCGCCTCGGCGCCGAGGGCCCCCAGGCCGACGTCATGGCCGACCAATTGCTCAAGCGCTGCGACCAGCTTGTGGCCGAGCGCAGCTGGAGTCGCGTGCAGGCCATGCAGCATCTCCTCACGCTGCTGGTCAAAGGACGCTCGGGCGAGACCATCCCCGGCTTCGAAGGCGGAAAACCGCCGGCATGAACGCGCCGCGGCCCGGTTGCGGCCGTCTCCGAAATGCGCTCGCAACCGTCGACCGCGCTCGTGAAGGTTCGGCCTCTTTTCCAGGAATCTTCCTTCGTCTTCGACATGAACAAGGCCTCCCTCGCCGCCCAGTTTGAAAAAGTCTTCGGCCGCTCGCCGGAATACGTCACCCGCGCCCCCGGCCGCATCGAATTCATCGGCAATCACACCGACTACAACGGCGGCACCGTGCTCGGCGCCTCGATCGACCGCGGCGTCGCCGTAGCCCTCGCCCGCCGCACGGACGGCCAGCGCAATTTCCACAGCCGCTACTCCGGCAAGACCGTCTCTCTCCCCGCCGGCGCGCCGGCCAAACAGTCGGGCGACGCCTCGTGGACTAACTACCCGCTTGGCGTCCTCGCCGCCCTGCCCCACTTCGACCTCCAATCGCCCGAAGGCTTCGACTACCTCGCCGAGAGCGATCTGCCCGCCGGCGCCGGCCTCTCCTCCAGCGCCGCCATCGAGCTCGCCTCCGCCCTCGCCTTCCTCGGCGCCACCGGCCAATCGCCCAACCGCGAGACGGTCGTGAAAATCGGCAAACACGCCGAGAACCACTTCGTCGGCGTGCCCTGCGGCATCCTCGACCAGGGCGTGTCCGGCTTCGGCCAGAGCGGCCGCCTCGTCTTCATCGACTGCGCCGGCCCGCGCTTCGACACCGTGCCCATGCCCGCAGGCGCGAGCTTCTGGATCTTCAACACCCACACCAAACACGCCCTCGTCGACGGCCTCTACGCCGCCCGCCACCGCGAGTGCATGAGCGCCGCCCAGGCCCTCGGCGTGAAGCTCCTCGTCGAGGTCTCGCCGGAAAAACTCCGCGCCGCCGAGGCCAGGCTCGATCCCGTGGCCTTCAAGCGCGCCCTCCACGTCGTCGAGGAGATCGCCCGCGTCGACGCCTGCGTGCAGGCGCTCAGGTCGGGCGACCTCGCCGGAGTCGGCAAGCTCCTCACCGCCTCGCACCGCAGCTCGCAGCACCTCTTCGAGAACAGCACTCCAGAGCTCGATTTCCTCGTCGACACGCTCGTGGCCGCGCCCGGCGTCTTCGGCGCCCGCCTCACCGGCGGCGGCTTCGGCGGCGCCGTCATGGCCCTCGCCGGTTCGTCCTTCGACGCCGCCCAAGCCGAGAAGGTCGCCCAATCCTACGCCGCCAAATACGGCGCGCGCCCCGACGTGCTGCCCATGAACGTCGGCGGAGGCGCCGCCGTCCTCTGAGGCGGCTATCGCCGGCGGAAGATTTACGAACGCGGCCGCTCCCCGGGACCGACTGCGAGGCTCACCGCTTTCTCGAATAGTCCGCGCCACTTTCCCGGGAGTCGGCGGTTTTTTCGCCCCAACGCCAGCCGGGCTTTTCGCCCTTCCACCAGGATACCGCGATCAGCGCCGCGGTGAGCGCCAGCATGTAGAGAAAATACCAATACGCGCGGCGAGGGTCGCTCAGGATGACCATCGCGCCGACGCATGCCGCCGCGATGTAAACGAAGACGACCGCCCAGCCCTGCCAGCACACGGGCGGCCCCCAGCCCCAGCCATAGGTCTTGGCCGGAAACCAGATTTTGCGGGGTCCGCCGGGTAGCTTCACTTTGAAGAAGTCTGAGAGGGCGCGGCGGCGACAGCGGCCGGAAGCTCAGAGCTTGTCGAGGTCGACCAGGATCTCGCGCGGGCTGGATCCGTTTTCCGGCCCCACCACGCCGCGCTCTTCCATGAGGTCCATGATGCGCGCGGCGCGGTTGTAGCCGATGCGCAGGCGGCGCTGGAGCGTGGAAGTAGAGGCGCGCTTGGTCGCGCGCAGCACGCCCATCGCCTTCTGGTAGAGTTTCTCGTCGTCGGCGCCCTCGCCTTCGGTTAGGTCCTCCGCATCGTCGTCGACCGTGGCGGCCGCGTCGTCGTCGATCTGATTTTGCACGTTCTCCGCGTATTTCGGCGGGCCGTTGCGCTTCAGGAACTCGACGAACTCGGCCACCTCCTCGTCGGAGACGAAGGCGCCCTGCGCGCGCACCAGACGCGAACTGCCGGGAGGCGAAAAAAGCATGTCGCCGCGGCCGATGAGCGTGTCGGCGCCCTTGCCGTCGAGAATCGTGCGCGAGTCGACCTGCGAGGCCACCTGGAACGCTATGCGCGAGGGCAGGTTGGCCTTGATGACGCCGGTGATGACGTTCACCGACGGGCGCTGGGTGGCGATGATGAGGTGAATGCCGGCGGCGCGGGCGAGCTGGGCGAGACGCGCGATCGAGGTCTCGATCTCGGCGGGCGCGACCATCATGAGGTCGGCGAGCTCGTCGATGATCGCGACAATGTAGGGCAGGCGGGGCGGCAGCGCGGCGAGTTCCTCGGCGCTGGCCGCGGGCATGATGCCTTCCAAACCGGGCTGGTCGGCCGGCTCGGTCGCGACGGCTGCGCCCGGAGCGGGTTTCTTGCGCGAGTTGAAGCCGGCGATGTTGCGCACGCCGACCTTGGCGAAAATCTGGTAGCGCGTCTCCATCTCGCCGAGCAGCCACTTCAACGCGGAGGGCACCTTCTTCGGCTCGGTGACCACCGGAATGAGCATGTGCGGCAGGGTGTTGAACACCTTCAGCTCGACGACTTTCGGGTCCACCATCAGCAGGCGCAGATCCTTCGGGCTCTTGCGATAGACGATCGAGGCAATGATCGAGTTGATGCACACCGATTTGCCCGAGCCGGTGGCGCCGGCGATCAGCAGGTGGGGCATCTTGGCGAGGTCAGAAATGAGCGGCTTGCCCGACACGTCCTTGCCGAGCGCGATGGGAATCTCGGCCTTGGCCGATACCCAGTCCTCGCTTTCCAGAATCTCACGCATGCCGACGGGCGTGGGATGCCGGTTGGGAATCTCGACGCCGACCGCGGCCTTGCCGGGAATCGGAGCCAGGATGCGCACCGATTGGGCGCGCATGCCGAGGGCGATGTTCTTGTCGAGGCCGGCGATCTTTTCGACGCGGACGCCGGCCGCAGGCACGACCTCGTAGCAGGTGATGACGGGGCCGACGTGGATCTCGCCCGGCGTCACGGTCACGCCGAACTCGCCGAGAATCCGCACCAGATCCTCCATGTTGCGCAAGTGCTCCTGGTCGGAGTCCTCGGACGAGGGCTTCACCTGCTCTTTCAGCAACGAGAGCGGTGGATACTGGTAATCGGGCTCGTTGGCAGGAGCGGCGATGGTCTTCGCCTTTTTCGGCTCCTCGGGCTTGACGATCGCGATGGGGCCGCCAGCGGAAGAAGGCGGCGCACCGGTAAGCGGCTCGGTCTTTGCCGTGGAAGGAACGGCCCCGCCGCGCAGGACCTTGGGCTCGGAAACCAGCGGGGGAGCGACAGGCGCCTCCGATACGCCGGCGAGCGCGGCTGATTTGTCACCAGCCACAGGCTTTGGATTTGCCTCGGCCTCGACCGGCTTCGCGAACGGTGACGGGGACTGCGGACGGGCGGGATCGCGCGCGATCTCGAGTTTTTTCTCGGCGGGCGGCGGTGGAGCGGCAACGACGGCCTTGGCGGCCTCGGCCTTCTTCTTTTCCTCGGCCACGCGCAACTCGGCGCGCAATCGCGCCTCGTCGGCCTTCAGCTCCCGACGCTGGGCGCGCCACTCCTGAAACCATTGAAACATGCGGTCAAACTCCGCACCGATGTCGCTGGTCAGGATAAAAACCAGGCTGAGCAAGTAAACCAGCCCAAGCACCAGCGCGGACCCGAAGGGCCCGAGAAAATCGCTCAGGAAACGGTCGTAGAACAGATGCCCGAAAAAGCCGCCCAGCTCGTTGATAAAATAATCCCGGTTTATGCCTCCGATGATGGACGATATCGCATCGCTACCCATGTCGGCCAGACCCGCGCCGCTGAGCAGACAAACCAGCATCATCACCACCCTGGGCACGGCCAGCATACGCACATTGCGAATAGCGTTGTAGGCCATCCAAAGCAAAAAGGCCGGGATCAACCACGCCGCCAGGCCGAACCAAGAGAGAAAATAGAAACTGCCATAGGTGCCCACCCAGCCCACTGCGTTTTTATCCGTAGGGTGCGTGGTGATGGTGGGATTCTGCGCGGGGGTGTAGTCCGCGAACGCGACCACGATCAGCAAGCCGAGCAGACAGCAAACAACGCCGGTCACCCACCGAGGGCGCTGACGGGGAGGCTGGAAGGACGGCCCTTGGTTTGGGTTTGAACTGGCGGCTTTCGGCATGTGGCGTGGCGGGCGGTTTTGGGACCGTTTTTACACTCCTAACCATCCGACCTGCCGGTCAAAGGCAATCCCTCGCGCCGCCCTTTTCACAATAGTCGAACTCACCTCCGCTCCGCATGAACGACCTCATTCGTCTAGAGCCTCTTTACCAAGAACGTGTCTGGGGCGGCCGCGCCCTCGAAAGCGCTTTGGGGCGCACGCTGCCGGGCAAGTCGCCCATCGGCGAGGCCTGGGAAATCGTGGATCGCCCCGAGGCCCAGTCCGTAGTCAAGGGCGGTCGCCACGCCGGCAAGACTCTCCGCCAACTCATCGAGGCCCACGCCGCGGACCTCATGGGACCGGGCTGGGACATAAACAACGCCTTCCCCATCCTTGTGAAGTGGCTCGACTGCCGCGAGCGCCTCAGCCTTCAAGTCCACCCACCCGCCGCCATCGCACCCCAGCTCAAAGGCGAGCCCAAGACCGAAACGTGGTTCATCGCCGACACCCAGCCTGGCGCAGGCCTACTCGTCGGCCTTAAAAAAGGCGTCACCCGCGGCGAGTTCGAGCAGGCCCTCAAGGACGACGCCCTCGAGCCTCTCGTCCACCGCTTCCCCGTTGCCGAGGGCGACAGCATCCTGGTGCGCAGCGGCCAGATCCACGCAATCGACGCCGGCAACCTCATCCTCGAAATCCAGCAAAACTCCGACACCACCTACCGCGTCTACGACTGGGGACGCGTCGGCCTCGACGGCAAACCCCGCCAGCTCCACGTGAAGGAGTCGCTCGCCTCCATCAAATGGGACGACTTCGAGCCCGCCCCCGTGCGCGCCGCGCCGACCTCCGGCGTGATCGCCGATTGCGATGAATTCCGCATCCGCCGCGTCGTCATCGATCCGGGCGAGACGCTCCGATTCGAGGCCGGCGAGCAGCCGCGCATTCTCTCCGTAGTTGCCGGTGAACTACACGGCCCCGGCAAACACGTCCTCCTTCGCGGCGAAAACGCCGTGCTGCCCTACGCCGGCGAGTTCGCCTTGAAGGCCGGGGTCGCCTCGCTGGTCCTGGTCACCGAAAACTTCTCCGGCCAGGCAAAGTGACCTGAAACCGACCATGGCCCCACTCGCCAGTTTCTCGCCACTGCGTCACCCCTCTCGCGGCGGCATTTTCGGCTGGCTGGTCGCCACGCTCGTATTTTGCGCCGCCTTGGGCGCTATCGCCTGGATGCTGCTGCTGCCCGCCGTGGCACAGACGCGTTTCGCCGCCGCGACCG
The DNA here is from genome assembly GCA_039804465.1 of Verrucomicrobiota bacterium. GTDB lineage: Bacteria > Verrucomicrobiota > Verrucomicrobiia > Opitutales > Opitutaceae > IMCC26134_A. The sequence continues at coordinate 5,779 of JBDLWD010000447.1, forward strand.
GCGGCGCGGAACTGCGCGTGCTGGGCCTCATGGGCGATCCCTTCTCCGGCCGCGCCACGGTCACGGGCTGGACACTCCGCGCCTCCCCCTCCTCGACCGCGCCAGTCCTCGCCCGCGGCGGCGCGTCCGAGATCATCGCCACGCGCTGGCAGGCCGCCCTAGCCGCCGACCCGGAAACCGGTGTCGCCTTTATCGACTCGCTCACCCTTCGCGCCTCAGAGCTCATCCTCGCTCCCGACGCCAAGGGCCGCTGGCCCCTGCTCGCCCTGGGCGCCTCCGCCGGCCTGCCCTACGAGCGCGGCGGCAAGATCGGCGACGGCCCGCGCGTGCGCGTGAAACTCCTCCGCCTCAGCGTCGACACTGTCATCGTGCGCGACTCCTCCACCGGTCGCGACACACCCGTGCGCATCGGCTGGCGCGGCGAGTTCAAGGACCTCGACCACTCGCGCCCTATCGTCGCCGCCCTGCTTGCCGCCGCCGCGGGCAAGACATCCACACACTGATCCGCGCCGCGACCCGCGCACCTCAACCCGCCGCCGCGTCGTCGGCGGGATACCGCAGACCGATCGCGCGCCGCCAGCGGTCGAGCGTGGCCAGGTTGCCCAGCGTATCCTCGGGCGACATCGCGGGCACCGCCCGAGCATCCGACCTGAGCGCGGCCGCGAAGGCGTCGGCCTCGAGCGAGTAGACATCGGGAGCCTCCACCTCGAAAATCTCGGGACTCTCCGCGCCGCGACGATGCAGACGGATGACATCCGCGCCGCCGCGCTTTGAAACGATCCACGGATGCGGAATCTCCAGCCACCCCTCGGTGCCGAAGACGCGCGCTGTGTTGTCGAGCCGCACGCCCACCGCCGTGGCCACCTGCGCGGAGACGCCTCCGGGAAAAAGCAGCGTCGCGGCTGCATAAAGATCCACGCCGCTTTCGGGATGCAGCTCGCCCGCGCCGCCGACCTCGAGCGGATCGGAGAAGGCCGCGCCCGTCGCCGCGCCCGCGATCAACCGGGCGAACGACAACGGGTAGCAACCCACGTCGAGGATACCGCCGCCGCCCAGCTCTTTGCTCCACAGCCGCGAATCAGGCCGGTAGTCGGTTTGAAAACCAAAGGCCGCCTGGATGAGTTTCACCCGGCCAATCGTTCCGGAGCGCACCAATTCCACGACCTTCGCGGTCTGCGGATGGCAGCGATACATGAAAGCCTCCATGAACAACACGTTCGCGCCGCGCGCCGCCTCCACCATCGCCACGCCCTCGGCCAGGTTCATCCCCGCGGGCTTTTCACAAAGCACATGCTTCCCCGCACGCGCCGCTTTCACCGCCCACTCCACGTGCATCGGGTGCGGGGTTGCGATGTAAACCGCCTCCACCTCCGGATCGGCGAGCAGGCCTTCGTAGCTTCCGTGCGCATGCGCCGGCTCTATCGCGTGCTCGACCGCGAAACGCGCCGCACCCGCCGCGTCCCGGCTTCCGACCGCGACCACACGACCGCTTTTCGACTCCCGCACTCCGCGCGCGAAGGTCCCGGCAATGCGTCCGGTGGAAAGGATGCCCCAGCGCAGGGGTGAGGCGGATATGTTCATGCGGTCAGTTTCGCCGTTCATCGCGCGCGTTGCCAAGCCCGCTCACACCGCTTCAGGGTTACCCCATGCCGCTGACCAAGGCCGAGATCACCCGCCTGCGAGACCTCCGCGATAAAAAACACCGCGAGGCCGCCGGGCTGTTCGTGGTCGAGGGTCCCAAGGTGGTCGGGGAACTCCTCGCCGCCGGCGCCGACCTTGCCGAACTTTACGCCACTGAAGCCTGGTGCGGCGAGACAAACGCGGGGCCTCGGCCGCGTGTTGTTACCGAGACGGAGATGGCGCGCATCAGCCACTACCCCACCCCTTCCGAGGTGCTCGCGGTCGGCCGTCTACACCGCGCCACCCTGGCGCCCGGCGAACTCGCGCGCGGCCTCACCTTGGCTCTCGACGGGATTCAGGACCCGGGCAACGTCGGCACGCTCCTCCGCCTGGCCGATTGGTTCGGCTTCGCCCGCGTGCTGCTTTCCCCCGATTCCGCCGACCTGTTTTCCCAAAAGGTGATCAACGCCTCCATGGGCTCCTTCGCCCGCGTTCGCGCGATCACGACCGAGCTCGCGCCGGCCTTGCGCGAGGCCGGCGCGGGCGGCGCGCCCGTGCTCGGCTGCGATCTAGCAGGTGACTCCGTGCACGCTCTGGCCCCCGCGTTGAACGCCGTCGTGGTCATCGGCAGCGAAGGCCGCGGCCCCTCGCCCGCCGTGCGCGCGGCCGTCACGCGCTGGATCACGATCCCTCGCGTGGGCGGCGCCGAATCACTCAACGCCGCCGTGGCCGCCGGCATCGTCTGCGCCGCGCTGCGACGGGCTTGATAATGCCGCGCCCCGCCGCGCGGTCGCTCAGCGCACCGGACGGATCTGAATGCTGTCCACCAACCGGTCGTGGCTAAGAATGTCGGTCACGACGATCAGCCGGTCACCGACGCGCATACGGCCGGCGCGCACCAGGATGGTGATAGCCTTCTCGATGGTGTCGTTCGGGTCGGACTCGAGCGTCATCATGTAGGGCTCGACCGCTCGCAGGATGCGCATCTGACGAAGCGTCTCCATCGAGTTGGTCATGGCGAAGATGGGCGCGTGCACCGGCCGCATCGCGGCCAGCCCCTCGGCCATGTAGCCGCGACGGGTGAAGGTCATCAGCGCGGTTCCCGGCATCTCGTTGGCGAGGTGGACGGCGGCGGCGAACAGGCGGGGCTTGTCACCCTTCAGATGGGCCGGATCAGGGAGCGGGTTCTCGTCTTCTGACTCCACTCGGCGGGCCACTTTTTCCAGAATGGAAACACACTCCATCGGGTAACGCCCCACCGTGGTCTCGCCGGAAAGCATCACGCAGTCCGCCCGTTCATGCACGGCGTTGGCCACGTCGGTAATTTCGGCGCGCGTGGGCATGGGTTGCGTGATCATCGACTCAAGCATGTGCGTGGCGATGATGACCGCTTTGCCATGATCGAGGCAGCATTGCACCGCGCGACGCTGGATGGAGGGCAGCTCCTCAAAGGGGCACTCGATGCCCAGATCGCCGCGCGCGACCATCACCGCGTCGGTCG
>JBDLWD010000448.1:0-4776 GCA_039804465.1 Verrucomicrobiota bacterium
GCAGCCGCCGCTCCGCAGATGTCCGCCCCCCCGCCCGCCAAGGGCGAGCTTCCCCTTTCGCTCCGCGCGCTCCTCGACGCCGGCGTTCACTTCGGTCACCAGACCAAGCGCTGGAATCCCCGCTCCAAGCCCTACGTCTTCGATCATCGCCAGGGCATCACCATCATCGACCTCGGCAAGACCCATGAGCTCCTGCAGAAGGCCTACTCTTTCATCGAGGACAAGGTGGCTTCCGGCGGCAACGTGCTCTTCGTCGGCACCAAGGAGCAGGCTCGCGAGATCGTTCGCGAGGCAGCCAACGCCACGGGCATGCCCTTTTGCGTAGATCGCTGGCTGGGCGGCACCTTGACCAATTTCGCCACGGTCAAGAAGTCCATCGCCAAGTTTAAGAAGTATCAGCAGCAGGAGCAATCCGGCGAGCTCGCCAAGCTGTCTTCCAAGGAAGAGGCAGCGATCAAGCGCGAGATGGTCCGAATGACCAAGAACTTCGCTGGCATCCTCGAAATGCCCGAGCTCCCCTCCATCATGTTTGTGGTCGATGCCCACCACGAGGCTATCGCCGTCGCCGAGGCCAAGCGCTGCGGCATCTCCTGTGTCGGTCTCGTCGACACCAATTCCGATCCCACCCAGCTCTCCCATCCCATTCCGGGTAATGACGACGCGGTGAAATCCATCCGCATCATCGTGGAGACCATCGTGGCCGCCGTGCAGTCCGGTCTTGCCCAGCGCGACAGCCGTCGTGGCAACCGCGGCGCCGCTGACTTGAAGGCCGCATCCGCCGCCGTGGCCGCCGCAGCCGGCATCGACACCGCCACCGCAGCCCCCGCGGTCGAGGGTGAGGCTGTCGTCGAGGGCCAGGCCCCCGCCGCCGCCAAGAAACCCGCCGCCCGCAAGAAGATCGCCGCCCCCAAGGCCTGAGCGGTTCCCGCGGTATCCGGTTAAACCCTACACCTGCCAGATCACATGAGCACCACTATCTCCGCCACCATGGTCAACGACCTGCGCGCCCAGACCGGCGCCGGTCTGATGGATTGCAAGCGCGCCCTCGTCGAGACGAACGGCAATGTCGAAGAGGCCATCACCATCCTTCGCAAGAAGGGCGCGGCCTCTGCCGCCAAGCGCGCCGACCGCGTCGCCAAGGAAGGCATCATCTACAGCTACATCCACACCGGCGGCAAGGTCGGCGTCCTTATCGAGGTCAACTGCGAGACCGACTTCGTCGCCCGCAACGAGGACTTCAAGGCCCTCGTGCATGACCTCGCCCTTCACATCGCGGCGGCGAACCCCTCGTTCGTCGGTCGCGAAGAGGTTCCCGAGGCCGATCTCGCCAAGGAGCGCGAAATCGCCGCGGCCCAAGTCGCCGGCAAGCCCCCCGCGGCGGTCCAAAAGATCGTCGAAGGGAAGCTGGAGAAATATTACGCGACGGTTTGCCTCCTCGATCAGCCCTTCGTGAAACAGCCCGAGAAGGCGATCAAGGAGATCCTCACCGAGACCATCGCCAAGACGGGCGAGAACATGGTCGTGCGACGCTTCACCCGCTATCAGCTCGGGGCCTGAGCGTCACCGCAGTTTGTCGTTTCGCTTCCGCGCCGCCTCCAACGAGGCGGCGCTTTTTTCGCTCAGAGCGCGGCGTTCCAGTCCGCCGTCGGCCGCCGCATTTGCGGCCTCGCGGGCCCAACGTTCCCGCCGCGGTTTGCCGTGGCTCAGGGCACCAGGCCCTGCGAAGGTTGGGGCGGCGAGCCGTATCGACCCGATTTTTCCGCCCAGGCTCGGAAAATCGCTCCGGCCACGGGCGCGGCGAAAACGCCGCCGGCGACGTCCTCGCCCGGGGTGTCGCCTTCCACGATGATTGCGACGGCTAGCTGCGGGTTTTCCACGGGCACAAACCCCACGAACCAGGCGAAATTGAGGGTGCCTTCGGGGGTTCGTTTTTGCGCGGTGCCGGTTTTGCCTGCTATGCGCAGTCCGGGCACCTGGTAGGCGGGACGCTGAAGGATGCGGCCGGTTCCGGTGTTGGCGACCGCCTCCATGCCGGCGAGGATGGCGGCGCGCTGCCCTTGGTCGAGGCCGTCGGGGTCGGTGCGTTGCCGCGGCGCGTCCGCGTTGTGCAGCAGGGTGGGGCGAGTGGCCGTCTCTCCTCGTGCAAGGGAAGCGGCGAAACAGGCCATCTGCAAGGGACTGAGCGCCAGGTCGCCTTGGCCGATGGAGACGTTGGCCGTGTCGCCGGGAAACCAGCGCTCGCCGCGGCGTTCCTGTTTCCAGGCCGGGTCCGGCACCAGCATGCGCCTGGTTTCATGGGGAGTCTCGATCCCGGTGGGCTGATCGAGCGCATGGCGGCGCGCCTCGGCGGCGATGGCGTCGATACCTGTTTTCAACCCGAATTCGTAGAAGAAGGTGTTGCAGCTTTTTTCTATGGCCTGAGGGAGCGTCACCGGGCCGCGATCGCGGTGGTTGTTGCAGACAAAGGTGCGGCCGCCGACGCGGTAGGAGCCGGTGCATTCGGCGATTGAGCCTGGCTGAATTTTACCGGACCTGAGGCCTGCGATGGCGGTGAGCAGCTTGAAGGTGGAGCCCGGGGGATACAGGCCTTGGGTGGCGCGATTCAGCCAGGCGCCCCGAGCGTTGATGTCCGCCGCGACGTCGGGCGCGAGGCGCGGAGTGAAGGAGTTGAGATCGTAGTCCGGCTTGCTCACCAGCACCAAGACTTCGCCTGTGGCCACGTCCAGCGCGACGGCCGCGCCGGGCAGGCCGTTTTTGGTCATTTGCTGATCGGCGGCGCGCTGCAAATCGAGGTCGAGGCTCACCACCACGTCGCCTCCCTGGACGGGGCGGCGTTTCTGGAGCGGGGGTTGAATACGATAGCCGGCAGGATCCACCCGGTAAATGGCGCCGCCCGCCTGTCCTTGCAACCGCTCGTCCAAAGCGGACTCCAGTCCGTTTTTTCCCACCGAGCCTCGCATTTTGAAGGTCGTGAGCTCCGCGCCCGGAAGGGCGTCTCCTATGTCGAGATTGTCGTCGGAAGCCGTGTAGCCAAGCACGTGGGCGGCGAGCGCGCCATGTGGATAAAAGCGCGTGCTGGCGGTGTAGACCTGCAAGGGTGAGCGGACCGGCAGTTGTTCGAGCAGGCGGGCGTAGGATTGCCGCGAAATATCCTCCAGCAAAAGATAGGGCAGGATACGATTTTGCCGGTAGTGCCGATCGAGGGTCTCCTGATCGACAACGTGCCGGGCCCCTAAGATCCGGTTGATTAGATTGAGGTGGCGTTGGACGACGGCGACGCGTGCGATGCGCTCCAGTTGGGCGGCGGAGGGCAGATCGCGATCGCCGGTCTCCCGGTAGTTGCGCCGGATACGAAGGAATTCTTTGCGAAACTCGGAACGGAGCTCGTCGAGGTTAAGCGTCACCGCGAAGCGGGGGCGATTGCCGACCAGCAAGCGGCCCTCACGGTCGAAAATGTTTCCCCGCGGTCCAGGCACCACGACGCGTCTCTGGCTTTGCACGATCTCCCGCTCGCGGTGAAGATCAGTGCGCCCAAGTTGCTGATGGGCCAGTCCGGTTGCCAAGGTCACGAGCATCAGGAACAGCAGGCCCTTGAATACCCAGAGCCGTGGATCGTAACCGCGATGGGATTCGACCAGACCGCCTCCACGATCGGTGTTTGAATCGGCGAAGGCCATGCGTCAGGCGAAACGACTCGCAGCCTGGATTGGCGCGGCACCGACCAAACGCAATGCCGCGTGCTGCAATGCGAGAAACCATGGTCCGGCGATCGCGGTGAAAAGTTGCGAGACTAATAGGTCCGCCAGGAGTCGCGTGCCTGCCGCGGCGGGGTCGGGCAGTTCTCCGAGCCCCATGAACGCAAGGGCCACGAAAAGGGACAGATTGACGAAAAGGGCGGCAACCACGCCGACCACCGTCTCGTTGCGCGGCAAGCGTCCTCGCACGCGGTGCACGATGCAGAAAGCAAGTCCCAGCAGGAGGGCGTGGCGTCCGAACGCGACCGGCGCCGTGGCGTCGAGCCAAAGGCCGGCGGCAAGGGCGGCGGTCAAACCGGCGCCGAGAGGAAGGCGCAGGGCGGCGAAGGCGACGATCAGGCCGGGAGCGGAGAGCGTGATTGCGAGGGACGAAAGATGGTGGTTGGCCTGCCCGATGATAACGCACAACACGGCCCAGCAGCCGAGAAGAGCGAGAACCTGCCGAACGGAAGGAAACATGGCCTTATTTTACCTGCGGCTGGGCGGACTCCAGGACTGGGAAGTCGGGATCCAGAGGCACGAGGATGGAGACCTCGGTCAAGCGACCTAGCCGGGGATCCAGCCGTGCGCGGCCGCTTTTGAAAAGACCGTCGGTGCTGGGCTCGAGCTGAACGACTTCTCCGACCGCAAGCCCTGGCGGATACACTCCCCCCATGCCGGAGGTGACCAGCCGTCGTGGAGCGGCGGGCGTGGCGAATACATCCAGGGGCACGAATTCGATCGCGGCCTCGGCCGGGCGCATCGGCGGGTTGATGCCGCCTTGAAAACTGACCGGCCGGTCGTCGCCTTCGAACGCGGCCGAGAGCCGCACCCCGGGGCTGCCGATCAGCTCGACCACGGAAGTGTTGCCGCGAACCTCCGAAACGCGACCGACCAGGCCGCCGGCGTAGATGACGGGGCACCCGACGCGAACGCCGTGGTTGCTTCCCTTGCGAACGACCATGCTCTGCCACCACACGCCGAAATCGCGCCGCACGACCCGCGCCGGTTCGGCCCGAAACTCCGCGAAGGATGGCAGGCG
>JBDLWD010000449.1:0-8345 GCA_039804465.1 Verrucomicrobiota bacterium
CCGTGCGCGGCAAGGATGGCAAGATGCACCTGCTCACCGGCAACCAGATAGGCGCGCTGATGACCGAGTATCGGATTTCTCGTTACAAAGAGCTCGGCATCATCCCCAAGGGCGGCACCGACCGCGCCGCGCTGGTAAAGACTTTCGTCACCACCGCGCTTCAGGACGAGATCGCCCACTCCCACGGCGTGAAGGTCGTCAATACCCTCACCGGCTTCAAGTGGATCGCCGCCAAGATCCGCGGCTACGAGGACCAGCTCAAGACTGGCTACCTCGCCAAGCACGGCGTCGCGCTCGACTACAACGCCACACCCTTCGCCAGCCGCGCCCGGCTCCTGCAGGAGTTCTCCACCTTCTACCTCTTCGGCACCGAGGAGAGCTACGGCTACCTCGCCAACGACCTCGTGCGCGACAAGGACGGCAACTCCGCCTGCCTCATGCTCGCCGAGGTATGCGCCCATGTGAAGAGCCGCGGCCTCACTGTCCCCGAATATCTCGACGAGATCTACCTGCGCACCGGCTACTTCCTCGAAGGCGTGATCAACCTCTACTACGAAGGCGCGAGCGGCGCGGCGAAGATCAAGCGTATCCTCGACACCTACCGCGCCGAGCCGCCCAAGGCCTTCGGCGACGTCGCCGTGACGAAGTTCGAGGATTTCGGCCGCATGGATATCCGCGACAGCGACGGCGAGCTCGTGCCCAAGCAGGACCTCTACCTCGTCACACTGGCCAACGGCTACACCTTCGCCGCGCGCGGCTCGGGCACGGAGCCCAAGATGAAATTCTACGTCTTCGCGAAATCCGCAGTGAAGCACGCCGCCGATCTGCATACCGTGAAGGCGGCGGTGAAGGCCGAGCTCGATCGCGTGAAGGCCCTCATCGAGGCCGACGCCCAGAAGCGCGCCGAGAGCTGAGCGACTCAACGCCTGGAATCAACCTGAGCGCGTCTTTCCCGACGCGCTCATTCTAGTTTCAGGCCTTGCGTGAATTTGTGGCCAGCCACTCGCCGCATTGCCGCTCGTCCATTTCGCCCGCCGCGAGTGCGAGGGTTTTGAGCGTGGCATCCACCTCGGTGGCGAAGAACTCATGGCCGTTTCTCTCCAAAAACGCGGCGCCGAGCATGAAACCGGTGCGCTTGTTTCCGTCGAGGAACGGGTGGTTTTTGACCACGCCGGCCGCGTAGGCCGCCGCCATTTCGGCGAGCGTCGGTTTGCCGTAGGCGAAGAGTTGTCGCGGCTTGGCCAGCGCGGATTCCAGCATGTTGTCGTCACGCACGCCCGACATGCCGCCGTAATCGGCCAGCATCATATCGTGCAGCGCCAGGCACTCCTCCCGTGAGAACCAATGCGGCTCTTTCATTTTGCCAGCTCGCGCAGCGTGTTGCGGTAGCGACGGTTCAATGATTCGAAGACCGCCATCGACTTGGCGAATTCCGGATTTGCCGTCGTGAGACGCACACCGTCCGGGGCCTCTGTGAGCGTGATGAGGTCGCCCTCGCCGACATTCAGATGCGAAAGCGCTTCCTTGGGTAGCACCACGCCAAGAGAGTTGCCGATTTTGCGGAGCTTCAGTTCGACGGTCATGAAACGACTGTAATAACGTTTGTTATTACGTCAACTCCGGCGCCGCCTCCTTCCGCTCACAAAAAGCTCTGCTGCTTCGGCGCCTTCGCGGCCTCGGCGGCGGCACGCAGGGCGGCCTCCTCCTCGGGCGTGAGGTTGAGGTGGCGGGGCGGCTTGGTGGCGCGGGCGGCGACGGCGCTCTCGCGGTCGGCCACGATGCGGTCGCAGATGCTGTGGATGTGCAGGCGCAGCCATTGCGCGGTGCTGCTGTCCGGCCGGTAGTCGGCCGGGCCGTAGTGGTCGATGCGGCCCGCGGCGCGTAGGCGGTCGTTCTGCGCGAACTCGTCCGAGCGGGCCGGGTTGTAGACGCCGTAGGCCTTGCCGCCGCCCTTCTTCGTCACCGAGAAGCTCGGCACGTCGCTCGGGCCGTCGGCGATATAGATCATATTCTGGAAGGGCACGCGGCGGTCCTCGGGCGCGACGCTCGCGTTCACGTCGATCGCGGGATTCTTGTTCGTGCCCTTGTTGATCTCGAAGAGGGCGCGGGTCTTGGTCGTGTTGTCGATGACCAGGCCGATCTGCGCGATCAGCGCCTCTGCCTCCAGGCCGAAGTCCTGCTGCTTGAGGAAGCCTGGCTGGAGCGGGTTCTCCACGAACTCGCAGCCCCAGATGTTATCCACGAACGGCGCGATCGCGCTGCCGCGCACCATCTCCGCCAGGCCGGTGCTTACGATGTAGTGCTCCAGCCGGATGTCGTGCTTACGGTAGGCTTCCTTCTCGGTCACGTAGCTCTGCGCCACGCGGAAAAAGTCGGGCAGGCCGGGATAGAACTTAATCTCCGCGCCGCACTCGCGCAGGATCTTGTTGCTCAGTTTGGGCATCTTGCCCGCGAGCACGTAGGTGAGCAGGTGGTTGAGATAGGCGATCTCGGGCGAGAGGTGGTAGCCGCGCTTCTTGTAGTGGCCGACGAGGTTGTTGGTCTCGTTCCAAAAGGTCGCCTCGTCGACGCCATAGCGGCGGAAAAGCGGCGTCTGCATGTATTCCGGGATAAGCGTCTTGTCGAAGTCCCAGATGCAAGCGATGATGTTCTGCGTGAAGAGAGTCGTGGCCATGGCGGATCAGCACCGTTAGCGGGGAAACCTTTCCCGCGCGTGGCGGCGCGTGCCGACCACGCAAGCCGCATGCCGCCCTGCGCGCAATCCCGCAGGCGCCCGCCCGTCCAGCGCCCTTCCTTGGCGTGTTTCCTCAGGTTTTTAGGTCTCCGCCCTCATCCCTTCCTTCATGGTCACTCTTCCCGACATCACCCCGTTCCGCCGCCGGCTCGACGAGCTCGACGCGCAGATGCGCTCGCCCTCGTTCTACACCAATGCCCGCGCCGCCGCCGAGGTCACCCGCGAACACCAGCGCCTCGGCGCGCTCCTCGGCGACCACTCCGCGCTGAACAAGGCCCACGCCGACATCGCCGAGATGAAGGCCCTCCTGCGCGACTCCGGCGGCGACCCCGAGCTCCGCGAGCTCGCCGACGCCGAGTTGCCCGGCTTGGAAAAACGCGCCGAGGAACTGCACGCCTCCGTGCTCCGCCAGATGATCCCGCCCGAGCCCACCGACTCGCGCAACACCGTGGTCGAGATCCGCGCCGGCACCGGCGGCGAGGAGGCCGCGCTCTTCGCCGCCACGCTCACCCGCATGTATCAACGCTATTGCGACACGCGCCGCTGGACCATCGAGCCCATGGGCAGCTCCGCCTCCGAGCGCGGCGGTTTCCGCGAGGTGAGTTTCCTCGTGCGCGGGCAGGACGTCTACAAGCAGCTCAAGTTCGAGAGCGGCGTGCATCGCGTGCAACGCATCCCCAGCACCGAGGCTAACGGCCGCATCCACACCTCCACTGTCACCGTCGCCGTGCTGCCCGAAGCCGAGGAGGTCGACGTGCAGATCGACCCGCAGGACCTCGAGATCACCGTGCAACGCGCCAGCGGTCCCGGCGGCCAGGGCGTCAACACCACCGACTCCGCCGTGCGCATCATCCACAAGCCCACCGGCCTGATGGTCTTCTGCGCCGACGGCCGCTCGCAGATCAAAAACAAGGCCAGCGCCATGTCCGTGCTGCGCGCCCGCCTTCTCCAGAAGAAGCAGGACGACGAGGCCGCCAAATACGCCGCCCAGCGCAAGGGCCAGATCGGCACCGGCGACCGCAGCGAGCGCATCCGCACCTACAACTTCCCGCAGAATCGCCTCACCGACCACCGCATCGGGCTCACGCTCTACAGTCTGCCCCAGGTGGTGGAGGGCGAGATCGCGCCGGTCATCGAGGCCCTGCAAAAGGCCGACCTCGAGCGCAAGCTGGCTGAACTCACCGGCCAGCCCTACGACATGAAGCGCGCCGCCGCCGGCGACGACGAGGAGGAGGACTGAAAACCTTTTGCCCCACGAAACACACGAAATGACACGAAAGGAAAACGCAGTGGCGGTTCGCGTGGCTTTCTTTTTGTGCTTTTTCGTGTGTTTCGTGGGCAATACCTGCCTTCAGTAAGCTCATGCTGTCGCTGCTCGAGATAATCACCAAGACGACCGACTTCTTCGCCGGGAAGGGCATCGAGTCGCCCCGTCTCAACGCCGAGCAGATCGTCGGGCACGCGCTCGGGCTCAAGCGCATGCAGCTCTACATCCAGTTCGAGCGGCTCCTCAGCGAGCCCGAGCTGGAGAAAATCCGCCCGCTCGTAAAACGCCGCGCCCAGCGCGAGCCGCTCCAGCACATCCTCGGCACGGTGGAATGGGGCAACCTCGTCCTAAAATGCGACCGCCGCGCTCTCGTGCCGCGGCCCGAGACCGAGGAGCTCCTGGAACTCGCCCTCGAGCGCGCCAAGCCCGCCGAGGGCGCCGCCCCGCGCGTGCTCGACCTCGGCACCGGCACCGGCGCGCTCGCCCTCGCCCTCGCCAAGTCTTGGCCCGCCGCTTCCGTCACCGCCGTCGACGCGAGCGATGACGCCCTCGCCCTCGCCCGTGAAAACGCCGCCTCCCTCGGCCTCGCCGGCAGGGTCGCTCTGCTCAAATCCGACTGGTTTTCCGCCCTGCCTGCCGACGCCCAGCCCTTCGACGTCATTGTCAGCAATCCGCCCTATCTCACCGACGCCGAGGTGGCCGAGGCCGAGCCTGAGGTGCGCGCTCACGATCCGCTCTCCGCGCTCGTGGCGCCCGACGCCGGCCTGGCCGACTTGAAAAAAATCATCGCCGGTGCTGCCTCCCGCCTCGCCCCCGGCGGCCTGCTCGCGCTCGAGACCGGCGTTGCCCAGCACGCTGCGCTCCTAGCCGAGGCGGAAAAGTCCGGCCTGCGCGAGGCCGAGGGGCTTGCGGACCTGCGCGGCCGCCCGCGTTTCGTGCTGGCCCGCCGCTAAGCGTCAGAGCAGCGCCCGCCCGCGGCGGCAAAGCTGGAGGGCCAAGCCCCAAGGGTCGCGCAACATCACGAGGTGCGAGCCGTCGTCCAGCCGCACCTCGCTGGCGTGGCTCGCGCCGGCGGCGATCAATCTCGCCGAGTCCGCCACCGGGTCGGCGCTGACGAAGGCCAGATGGAAAATCAGTGGATCCATTTTGCGATAGTCGGGCACCTGATCGGGCGGGTTGCAGTAGATCTCGATCACCGTGCGCTCCTCGTCGGCGAGGAAGTGCGTCTGGGCAGGCGCGGGGATGTGGCGCACGACGCGCAGGCCGAGGTGGCGGACATACCAGGCGGCCACGGCGACGGGGTCGGCCACATTGAAGGCCACGTGTTCGATTTTCATGCCGCGCACCTTGGCCCGCGAAGCGGAGCCTGCCCAGCGTCAATCCGCGCCGCCCCTTTTGGGAAACGTCGCGCCGCACGGGTGTGGATTGCCTTGGCCCCAGCCGGCCGGATAGTCGGGGGCACACAATGGAGTGGTCGCGAAAAATCCGGGACTTGGCGGGGCGGGCGCGCGCGTGGTCGTCCGCCGGGCGGGCCGCGGCCGCCGCCTGCGGCCTTGCCGCGCTGGGCCTGCTGGCGTGGGCGTGGCGCTTGTGGCCGGAGTGGCAGAACAACCCCGATCTATCGCACGGTTTTTTCGCGCTTCCCATCATCGTCGTTCTCTGGCGTCGGGCTCGCGAGGACGTTCCCGCCTCGCGCGGGCTGGGCGCGGGTGTGCAGTTCGCCGCGTCGACGACCGTCGCCCTCGGCCTGTTGGGCTCGGCGCTTTTCGCGGCGGTCTACGCCGCGGCCACGGGCTGGCCTTCGGCGCCCACGCTTTTCTACCTCGGGGCCGGGGCCGCCGCCGCCGCGACCCTCGCCGTCGTGCTGGCGGCCGGGCGCGATGTGCGCTGGATCTCACCCGGTTGGCCCGCGCTCGTCATCCCGCTGGCGATCCTGCTGAGCGCGCCTCTGCCGCCCGCCACCTACGAGCGGCTGATGCGGGCCTTGCAGGAATTCATCACCGTCGGCGTGGTCGAAACGCTCCGGCTTGGCGGCATCCCTGCCATGCGCTCGGGCAACATCATCAATCTGGGCAACACCTCGGTGGGCGTGGAGGAGGCGTGCAGCGGCATGCGCAGCCTCGTCTCGTGCGTGCTCGCCGGTCTGGTGCTTTCCGCCCTCATGCTGCGTTCTCCCGGCCGCCGCGCCGTGCTTGTGCTCGCGGCCGCCCCGCTCGCTCTGGCGGGCAATTTCCTCCGCTCCCTCACGCTCACCCTGCTCGCGCGCAACGGGGTGGACATCGCCGGCGCCTGGCACGACGGGCTCGGCTTCGCCGTGCTGGGCGTGACCACGGCCGCGCTGGCCTGGATCGCCACCGCGCTGGAGCAGGCGCCGCCCGCGCGCACCGTCGGCATCAGGCCGGACGCGTGCGCGCAGACGCCTCGCGGCCTGCCGAGGGCGGTGCGCGGCGTCGCCTTGACATCGCTCGCGCTCGCCGCCGGCTGGATTTCGTTTGTCGCCTGGCGGACCGAGCGCGGCGACGAGCAGGAAGGCCCCGCGCCGCAGCTGGCCAGGCTCATCCCCGAGCGGCCCCGCGCCGCCGGCTGGCAAGTGAGCACGCGCGACGATTTACTCATCTTCGCCGACGCGCTTCAAACCCGCAATCTTCTGGAGCGGACTTACGAGCGCCGCACGGGCGGCGGCGTGGTGTGGTTGACCGCTTACGCCGCGTGGTGGCCGGCGGGCGGCACCACGGTGAGCGCGGTGGCCGCGCACACGCCCGAGGCCTGCTGGCCCGGCGCGGGCTGGAGTCTGGATGCCGCCGAGAGCGCGCGACGGGATCTGCCCTTGGGCGACGGACGCGAGGCGGGCGAAGCCGAGCAGCGAGCCTTCGTGAGCTTGGGGCAACCCCATCGCGTCTGGTTCTGGCATCTTGTGGCGGATAAACCCTTCCGCCCCTTCGACCCGCGCTCGTGGCGCGACCAGCTAGCTTTGTTTTTCCGGGAGGGCGTCCGCAAGGCCGAGCCTCAGGCGTTTGTGCGTCTCTCCAGCAACCGCCCTTGGAGTGAACTCAAGGGCGAGCCGCTGGTGGCGGAGCTCCTGGAGGGATTCGCCGAACTGGGTGTGCCGCTGCGCCCGCCCGCAGCGCCGTCGGGCGACCCCAAAGCGGCAGCTCCGTGAAAACGCAGTTGCGTGCGGCTGGGCTTAAATTAGCTATTAGGCCGTTCGGTTTTTGCGCCATTAGTATATCGGCTATTATGTGTGCTTCCCAAGCATGAGAGGTCGGTTCGACTCCGACATGGCGCACCACTTTTTGATCAACACTTTGTGAAGGTGGCAGCAGCTTGGCAGCGAACTCGGCTTCAGGGGTGTCTCTACCCAAAAACCAGCTAAGCGCTGCGTGCGTTTAGTCTGGAGGTTCTCCTCTCCCGTCCAGGGGCTAATTTACCGTTGGATGTGAGCGATGGATACCGGAAGCCGCTCCAACATGCAGATACGAAACAACCGCGTGCCCTTGCTGCGTCGCTTTTTGATTGGAGATCCACGCTCCGAAAATTACCTCGGGTTCGATCCGGAGATGGGTGCCCCGGCGACGCGTGGCGCTCCAGGTGCTTGTAGCCGGTCTTGCGGTTGACGCCGAACTGCTCGCGCGGGTCGGTCATGGTAAGACGCCCGCTCCGCGCGAGCATCATGTATCGTTTGATCTCTTACATCGGGGTCACGTTTTTGCTAGGGCATCTTGTCCTGAATGTGTAACCCATCTCCCCGGACTAAGTGTCACTTATCTATCCGGATCGAACCTTCAAACGCGCAAGGCGCCGCGGAAGCCGCGGGCGCCGTAGTAGGACTGGGCGCTGTTGTGATAAATGAAGACGCGGCCGTAGCGGCGGTCGCCGAAGAGAGCGCCGCCGAACTTGCGTAATGCCGGCGGGGTTTTCAGCCAGCTCGAGCTCTTGGTGTCGAAGTCCCCTAGGCGCTGCAGTTCGAAATATTGTGCCTCGGTGAGAAGCTCGATGCCCATGTCCGCCGCCGCGTCGACGGCGTTGCCCTTGGGTTTGTGCTCTTTGCGCGAATCGAGTCCCTCGCGGTCGTAGGCGAGCGAGACGCGCCCTGGCGGGCTCTCGGAAGAGCAATCGAAGAACACGATCTCGCCGGTCTCTTTGTCTTGGGCGACGACGTCGGGTTCACCGCCGCTGGCCTCCATCTCCTGGAGGACGCGAAGTTTTGAGGAGTTCTTTTCGACAAAACAAGCAAATGGGGTCAGGCCGAGTTTTGTTGCAAATAAGAACCAACTTTCTAAAAATGGTCGCATTCTATCCTATCCTATGGCCCGCAAGCTCCGCATCCAGTTCCCCGGCGCGATT
>JBDLWD010000450.1:0-4392 GCA_039804465.1 Verrucomicrobiota bacterium
AGGGCGGCGCGGGTGTGGCGGTTGGGGTTTTTCAACGGGTCTCCGACGATGTCGCGGTAGTCGCGGGCGTGGTAGATCAACACGTCGCGACCGTCGGGCAGGGTGGTGAAGCTGTTGTGACCGGGGCCGAAGACGCGCGCGGACTCCGACGAGGCGAGCACGGGCATGGGCGATTTTTTCCACGACGCGGGGTCGAGCAGGTCGGAGTTTTCGTCGGCGGTGAGCAGTCCCAGGCAGTAGTTGGCGTCGGTGGCGCTGGCGGAGTAGGCGAGGAAGACGCGACCGTTGCGCACGAGTGCGGCCGGACCTTCGTTCACGCGGTAGCCGATGATCTCCCAGGGCAGTTCGGGTATGGAAATGCGGACGGGTTTGCCGGTGATGGACACGGGGGAATCCATGCGCGCGATGAACAGCGACGTGTTGCCGCCGATCTCCGGGTCGTGCTGGGCCCAGACGAGGTAGCGGACGCCGCGGTGCTCGAAGGTGGTGGCGTCGAGCGAGAAGGTTTCCAGATGGGTGCGCAACTGGCCGCGCTCGACCCACGGGCCGGCGAGCGGGTCGGCGGACGAGCACTCGAGCACATACATGCGGATGGCCCAGATGTCCTCGGCGCGGCCGGCGGCGAAGTAGACATACCATTTTCCGTCGATGCGGTGGATCTCGGGCGCCCAGATGTGATGGCTGGCGGGGCCGGACGCGTGCTTGCGCCAGATCACGACCGGCTCGGCCTGGGCAAGACCGGCGATGGTCGGTGCGCGGCGCAGTTCGATGCGGTCGTATTCGGGGACGGTGGCGATGAACAGGTAGCCTTCGCCGTCGCGCAGCACCCAGGGGTCGGCGCGTTGGCGGACGAGGGGCGCGGGCCAGGCGGTAGCGGCGTCGGCGGCGGGCGCGGCAGTGAGGACGGAATCGAGCGGGGACATGAGGGCGAAGCAGGCGATGCAGAGGGGCCGGATACGTGAAAGCAGACGAACGAGGGGCATGAGTTGGCTTGGTTGGCTACGGGATTTGGCGGTGCAACGAGAATGCGTCTGGTCGGGACTTTTGCACAAGGCTTGGAGGGGAAAGCGCAACGGATCAAATAGGCGGCTCAGCGCCTGGATTTGGCCTTGGCGGATGGCACCACGAACGGGAATGTCACGTCCTTGTCGGCGATGGTCTGGTTGGGGCCGCTTTCAAGCGAGGTCGTCTTGCCGAACTTGGTGGCAAAATCGGACGGGGAGGAGCCGACGCGTTTTTTGAAGATGCGGCTGAAGTGGTAGAGGCTGCGGAAGCCGCATTCGCCCGCGACCTGGCCGACCGAAAGCGTGGTGGCGCAGAGCAGCCACTGGGCGTGTTTGATACGGGCGTTGATCAGATCCTCGACTGGCGAACCGCCGAAGAATTCGCGGTAGAGCCCCATGAATCGAGAGCGGCTGAGGTGGACCGAGCGGGCCATCTCCTGCACCGTCCACGGGTGATCCAGGGTGCCCAGCACTCTGGTTTGCAACTCGGCGCAGGCGGCGGCGAGCTCGGCCTTGCGACCGGTGTAGCGCTTTTGCGCGCTCAATTCGATATGGCGCTGCAGGAGCAGGAAAAGCTGGCGAAGGAGCAGGTCGACGACCTCTTCGTAGTGTGGCTCCTTGCGATGAATCTCGGTGCGCATCTCGTTTATGAGAAGCGGGACAAATCCGGCCTGCACGAGGCTGAAGGGGCGGTTGAGCGGAAGGGCGTGCCGCTCCGCGAGCTGCTCGGCGGAGTCGCCGAGAAAATGGATCCAGTTGTCCGAAAGACCGCACCCGTCGCCCTGGTATTTCTGGTGGTGGTCGGGCGTGTAGAGGATACACGTGTTGGGCGCGCAGTGGATGGTTTCATCCTCCAAGGTGACTAGCGCGGGCCGGGTAAAGTGGATGAAAAGATAATCCCCGGTGCCCGGGCGATCGATCACGAAGCTCTCGTCGTGTTCCCAGCCGACGCCAAGCCTGGCGACGCTGAGCAAAGAGGATTCGTAGGCGGTCATGGGGTTGGGGAAGGATCGTCTCGGGGGTGAAGCTATTCGTGCAAGGGGGCCGGGTTTTAGCCGCGAGACTCTACAGGCGGGATGACCGAGACTTGGAGATGGCAGTCCTTGGCGAGCAGAAACCGTTTTCGCGAAGCAGAACGGCAAAGCAACAGGAGGATAAGTTAAAAGCGCTGAATTGCTTGAGCCTTCGTGGAGGGCAGCGTGACATTCCCTTTTCAATCCCCCGTAATCCCCATGCCATCCTTGCTTAAAAAATTCGGTTCCCTCGCTTTTGGCGCAGCCTTCATTCTCGCGGCCTCCACGGCTGTCGCCAAGCCCCTTACGGTCGGCTTTGCTCAGACCGGCGCCGAGAGCGCCTGGCGCACCGCCAACACCAACTCGATGAAAACCGAGGCGGAAAAACGCGGTATCAACCTCAAGTTCTCCGACGGACAGGGCAAACAGGAGAATCAGATCCGCGCCGTCCGCACCTTCGTGACCCAAGGCGTCGACGCCATCGTGCTCGCGCCAATCGTCGAGACCGGTTGGGAGCCCGTCTTGCGCGAGGCCAAGCGTGCGAAGATCCCGGTGGTCATCATGGATCGTAAGGTCCAGACCTCCGATGAGTCCCTCTACGCCTGTTTCATCGGCTCCGATTTCTACAAGGAAGGTGCGATGGCCGCGGAGTGGGTCGCCAAGAACGCAGGTTCGCGCGCTAGAATCGTTGAGCTTCAGGGCACGCCCGGTTCCGCCGCCGCCAACGAGCGCCGCAAGGCTTTCGCCGACGAGCTCGCCAAACATCCTGCGCTAAAGATAATCGATTCCCAGAGCGGCGACTTCCGTCGCTCCGGCGGCAA
This sequence comes from Verrucomicrobiota bacterium, assembly GCA_039804465.1. Classification (GTDB taxonomy): domain Bacteria; phylum Verrucomicrobiota; class Verrucomicrobiia; order Opitutales; family Opitutaceae; genus IMCC26134_A. The sequence continues at coordinate 2,839 of JBDLWD010000450.1, forward strand.
GGAGGTCATGGAGGCCTTCCTCAAGAAGCACGGCAAGGACATCGAGATCGTCTACGCCCATAACGACGACATGGCCCTCGGCGCCATCCAGGCCATCGAGGAGGCCGGCCTTAAGCCCGGCAAAGACATCCTCATCGTCGCGATCGACGCCATAAAGGAAGGCGTGCAGGCCGTCGTGGACGGCAAGATCAACGCCGTGGTCGAGTGCAATCCCCTCTTCGGCCCCAAGATCTACGACACCATCGCCAAGATAAAGGCCGGGGAGCCGGTCGAGCGCAGCAGCTACAACGTCGACATCGTCATCGATTCGACCAACGCCGCCGCCCTCATCGGCCAGCGCCAGTATTGAGTTTCGCTGCACGCCTTCCTTCTCAATGACGGCTCCCTCGGATGGTCCGCTGCTCAGTCTGCGCGGCGTGGGAAAGCGCTTTGGTCCAGTGATCGCGCTTTCCAACGTCGACCTCACCGTCCGCGCGGGGGAAATCCACGCCCTGCTCGGCGAGAACGGGGCGGGCAAATCCACGCTCATCAAGGTCCTCACCGGCGTCCATGAGCGCAGCGAGGGCGAGATGTTTTTCGCCGGCAGCGCCATCCACCCCGGCTCCCCGAAGGATGCCGAGCGCGCGGGCATCAGCACCGTTTACCAGGAGGTCAATCTTCTGCCCGGCCTCTCCGTCGCGGAAAATTTCCTGCTCGGCCGCCAGCCCGGCCGGGCCGGCTTCGTCAACTGGCGCGGCGTGCGCCGCCACGCCCGCGAGGCGCTCGCCCGTCTCGGGCTCGACATCGACGTCGACGTCGAGCTGGGCACGCTTTCCGTCGCCTTGCAGCAAATGGTCGCCATCGCCCGCGCCCTCGACCTCAAGGCCCGCCTGCTGATTCTCGACGAGCCCACCGCCAGCCTCGACGAAAAGGAGGTCGCCGAGCTGTTCCGCATCATGCGCCGCCTCCGTTCCGAGGGCATGGCGATGATCTTCGTCACCCACTTTCTTGACCAGGTCTACGCCGTCAGCGACCGCATCACCGTCCTGCGCAACGGCACTCTGGTCGGCGAGTATCTCACCAAGGAGCTCCCGCGCCTCGCTCTCGTCTCCAAGATGATCGGTCGCGAGGTCAACGACATGGCCGGGCGCGCCGCCGATCTGCCTGCGCCCGATGACTCCGCCCCCGCGGTGATCGAGGCGCGCGGTCTTACGCGCCGCGGCGCGATCCAGCCTATCGACCTTACGCTGCGCCGCGGCGAGGTCACCGGTTTGGCCGGCTTGCTCGGCTCGGGCCGCACCGAGACCGCCCGCCTTCTTTTCGGCATCGACCGGCCCGACGGCGGCGAGATCCGCGTGCGCGGAGAAGCCACCCGCATTCACTCCGCCCGCGATGCCGTCCGCCTCGGCCTCGCCTTCTGTTCCGAGGACCGCAAGGCCGAGGGCATCCTCCCGAACCTTTCCATCCGCGAAAATCTCATCCTCGCGCTCCAGGCCAAGCAGGGCGTGTGGAAGACGGTGAAACGCTCCGAGCAGGAGGCGCTTTGCCAGCACTACATCGCCGCGCTTCGCATCA
>JBDLWD010000451.1:0-5111 GCA_039804465.1 Verrucomicrobiota bacterium
CGGCGTCGAGCTCGGGCGCGTGCGCGGCGAAGGCCGCCTCCACCACCGGCACGCTCCAGATAAACATCCCCGCGTTCCACACGTAGTCGCCCGAAGCCAGATACTGTTGCGCGACCTCCAGCTTCGGCTTCTCGACGAAGCGTTTCACGTCGTAGACGACCTTGGCCGCCTTGCCCTCGCCCACGCGGCCCCACTCGCCACCGCGCTGGATGTAGCCGAAACCCGTAGCCGGTTCGGTCGGCGGAATACCGATCGTCACCATCACGTCCGCAGCGCCCGCCGTCGCGAAGGCCGCGCGCAGATCGGCTTGGTAGGCTTTGGTGTCGTGAATCACGTGGTCGGCCGGCAGCACCGCGAACACGCCCCGAGGATCGCGCGCACCGACCAGCGCGGCGGCGAGACCGACCGCCGCGGCGGTGTCGCGGCCGGCCGGCTCGGCCACGACGTTTGCCGCCGGGATGAGGCCGCGGCAGACATTGGCGACCTCGCGGGCCTGCACCGCGCTGGTGATGACAAAGGTGTTTTTCGCCGGAGCGATCTTCTTCACCCGAGCCAGCGTCTGCTCGAGCAGGGGCGTGTCGCCCACCACCGGCAGCAAGTGCTTGGGACGGGCGGCGCGGCTCTGGGGCCAGAAACGCTCCCCTTTTCCGCCGGCGATGATGACCACGTAGGGTTCGGACGGGCGAGAACTTGGGCGGGCGGACTTTGCTTTGGGCATGATGGCGGAAGTCTAGGGCGCGGGACTTCGCCCCGTGCAACGCCGCAGTTGCGCCCGGGGCCGCCGCCCGCACTTTCCCCGGCATGACGCATCCCTCCGCTTCCGGCTCCGCCGACGTTCCCCTGGAAATCACCGTCGAGGAAACCCGCGACCTCCTCGCCGTCCGTCCCGACGACACCCTGCTGGTGGACGTGCGCGAGCCCTTCGAGCACCAGACCGCCCGCATCGAGGGCTCGGAGTTCATCCCCATGCGCCAGATCCCCGAGCACGTCGGCTCCCCCACCCTGCCCAAGGACAAACACCTGCTCATCCACTGCCACCACGGCGGCCGCAGCCTGCGCGTGACTGAGTATCTCCGCGCCCAGGGCTACCCGCGCGTCACCAACGTCGCCGGCGGCATCCACGCCTGGTCGCAGCGGATAGACCCCGCCGTGCCGGTCTACTGACCGCGCGGTCCGCGCGCCTAGCGCGCTTTCCTTTTCCGCATTCCGAGCCTTTTTTCACCGTCTCCATCCTTTTCCCATGTCCACACCCGCCGCTCCCTCCGCCCCCGCCCCCGCGCCGATTCCCGTGATCGTGCTCACCGGCGTTCTCGGCGCCGGCAAGACCACCCTCCTCAACCGCATCCTCACCGAGCAGCACGGCAAAAAACTCGCCGTCATCGAGAACGAGTTCGGCGAGATCGGCATCGACAACCAGCTCGTCATCCAGAGCGACGAGGAGCTCTTCGAGATGAACAACGGCTGCATCTGCTGCTCCGTGCGCGGCGATCTCATCCGCATCCTCGGCCGCCTCATGAAGCGCAAGGACCGGCTCGACGGCATCCTCATCGAGACCACCGGCCTCGCCGACCCCGGCCCCGTCGCCCAGACCTTCTTCACCGACGACGAGATGAAGGCCGCCTACCGCCTCGAGGGCATCGTCACCGTGGTCGACGCCAAGCACGTCGCGCAGCACTTCGACACCTCGCCCGAGGTGAAGAAGCAGATCGGTTTCGCCGACCTGCTCGTGCTCAACAAGAGCGACCTCGTGGCCCCCGCCGAGCTCGACGCGCTGGAGGCCCGCATCCGCCGCATGAACGGCGCCGCCAAACTCGCCCGCGCCGTAAACGCCGACATCCCGCTCGACCAGATCTTCAATCTCGGCGGCTTCAATCTCTCCCGCGCCACCGAGCTCGACCCGAAGTTCATGCAGCCCAGCTACCCCTTCGAGTGGGCCGGCGCCTACGCCCTGCCCGCGGGCTTGCACGAACTGGTCATCGGCCACGGCCACGACGACTGCTGCGGCCACGATCACGGTCACGGGGGTTGCGACCACGACCACGCGCACGGCCACCATCACCACGGCCCGGCCGGCACGCTAGACATCGCCGTCATGCCGGTGAAGTCGCTCTCAGACGCCGACATCGCCGCCGCGCGCGACGCCGCCGTGCTCGTTTTCTCCGACTGGGAAAACAACGTGAAACCCGGCGAGGCCTTCGCCCCCGGCGGCACGCTTCAGCGCCTGCACATCGGCGAACACGGCCACGCCCACTTCAAGCTGAACATCCCCGCGCCCGGCCTCTACCTCGTGTTCGAGGCCTGCGGCCACCACCCGCTGCACATCCACGTGATGGGCGAGGTCGCCCGCCCCGGCTGGCAGCAGGACTTCGAGCACACCCACTCGCACGACGCCGACGTATCCAGCGTAGGAATACGCTACTCCGGCGACCTCGACGGCAAGCGCCTGAACGACTGGATCGGCGTGCTCCTCAAGGAAAAGGGCAACGACATCTACCGATGCAAGGGCGTGCTCTCGATCAAGGGCACCCCGAACCGGCTGGTCTTCCAGGGAGTGCACATGCTCTTTGACGCCAAATTCGACCGCCCCTGGGGCAAGGACACGCGCGAAAACATGCTCGTCTTCATCGGCAAGAACCTCGAACGCGAAAAGCTCACCGAGGCCTTCAAGGCCTGCCTGGCCTGAGCGTTATCTCAACGCAGAGAAGCGGAGGCGCGGAGTGAGGAAAACCTGGGTGATACGAGAGGCTGAATGTATTCAGACTTTAACCACGGATTTTACTGATGGGCACGGATGGATCGGATTGTATCCGTGATTATCCGAGAAATCCGTGGTCGAAAAATTGAGGCCCTAAAGTCTACAGGTTTTCAGCCATTGGCATGAGCACGCGGCCCCGCCTGGTGTCTTGCCGAGGCTCCGCGTCTCTGCATCAAAAAAACAAAAAGCCCCGTCGTGGGACGGGGCTCGTTTCGCTCTGCGTCTGAAGCGATCCTTAGGCGACGCGTTCGACCACAAGGGGCGGGGGCGTGGGACGCTTGGGGGCGAGACGATAGGCGTCCTTGAAGTAGTTGAGCGCCTGCTCGAGTTTCGACTCGTCGTTGTAGTGGATCATCATGAGCGGCTCGCCCTGCTTTACCTGGGTGCCGACCTTCTTGATCTCGGAGACGCCGACCGCGAAATCGATCTTCTCGCCGGCCTTCTCGACGCCGGCGCCGAGGATGTGCACGCCGCGGGCGATCATCGCCGCGTTGATGGTGTGCACATAGCCGCGCTTGGGGGCGGGCAGCTTGCGGATGTATTTTGCCTTCGGGAATTTTTCCGGATCGTCGATGTAGGCGGGGTCGCCGCCCTGGGCCTTGACCAGCTCCTTGAGCTTCTCGAGCGCGGTGCCGTCGGTGAGGTGGCGCTCGACGGTCTGCTTGGCGGAGAGGGTGGAGCCAGCCACGCCGGCTAGGCGGACGATTTCCATGCCGAGCTTAAGGACGAGTTCCTTCATGTCCTCGGGGCCGCCGCCCTTGAGGAGGGTGATGGCTTCCTTCAGCTCGAGGCCGGTGCCGACGCTGTCGCCGAGCGGTTGGTTCATGTCGGTGACGAGCGCGACGCAGCGGCGCTTCATCGAGCGGCCGACGCGGGTCATGGCGCGGGCGAGCTGCTTGGCCTGCTCTAGGTCCTTGATGAAGGAGCCGTTGCCCCACTTCACGTCGATGACGAGGCCCTCGCTGCCCTCGGCGAGCTTCTTGGAGAGAACGCTGCCGGTGATAAGCGGGAGGCTGGGGATGGTGCCGGTCTCCTTGCGCAGCGCGAGGAACTTGGCGTCGGCCGGAGCGAGGTCCTTGGTCTGGGCGCAGATTGCGCCATTGATCTTGGCCAACTGATTGGAGAAGTGATCGATGGAAAGGTTGGTCTTCAGGCCGGGAACGGCGGAGAGCTTATCCAAGGTGCTGATGACGTAATCATGCTCGGGGCCGCACATCATGGGCACCACGACTCCGCTAGCCATGGCGAGCGGGACGAGGACAAGGGCGGTCTTGTCGCCCACGCCGCCGGTGGAGTATTTGTCGATCTTCGGCTTGGCGATGTGTGAAAGATCGATCACCTCGCCGGAAAGCATCATCTCCTCGGTGAGGATGGCGGTCTCCTGGGCCGACATCTGCTGGAAGTAAATCGCCATCAGCAAGGCGGCGAGTTGCTGCTGGGGCATCTCCCCGTCGAGGGTGCTGTCGATGATGAAGCGGATTTCTTCCTGCGTAAACTCTTGCCCGTCACGCTTTTTCTCGATCAGGGACGTGAAGGAGGGCTTGATGAATCGGCGTTGAGGAATGTTGCGTTTCGACATGTGTAATTAGGAAGGGCTAGGACGGGCCGGGCGGCCGGAAGCGGCCAAGCCGAGCCTAAATCCGTTAAAAGTCGAGCCAATAACAAGGGCTTGCGCGCCCGGCGGCTCGCACGGTTGATTGATGGGATGTCCGCCAGTTTTCACCTCGCCGCCGCGCTCGACGCCGGTCTTCGCCAAGCCGCAGCCACCGCCGGTTTTGACCCGGCACTATTCGCTCCCGATGTGCGCGTGGCCGCCGCCCAGCACGGCGACTATCAGGCCAACGGTGTTCTGGCCTTTGCCAAGCAGACCAAGCAAAACCCTCGTGCCGCCGCCCAGGCCCTGGTCGCCGCCCTTCCGGCTGACGTCGCCGCCCTGGCCGAGGTCGCCATCGCCGGACCGGGCTTCATCAACTTTACCCTGAAACCCGCCGCCCTCGAGGCCTGGCTGGCCGCCCACGCCTCCTCCGAAGCCCTGCGCGCCGCCGCGGCCGCCGGCAGCCCGATCGCCGGCCAGACCTGGGTGGTCGACTACTCCTCGCCCAACACCGCCAAACAGATGCACGTCGGCCACCTGCGCTCGGCCGTCATCGGCGAAGCTGTCGCCCGCATCGCGGCCTTCGGCGGCGCGCGGGTTATCCGCGACAACCATATCGGCGACTGGGGCACCTCCTTCGGCAAGATCATCTGGGCCTACAAGCAGGCCCTCGCCGCCGACCGCCCCGCCCTCGAAGCCGCGCTCGACGCCACGCCGCTGGAGGAGTTCGAGCGTCTCTACAAGGTTGGCAACACCGCCGCC
>JBDLWD010000452.1:0-5388 GCA_039804465.1 Verrucomicrobiota bacterium
GTTTACTGACCAGTTCACGTCTGGACAGGCAACTGTGAACGTTCGCCGCAAAGGTGCCGCTTCCTTTACCCTAGTTTTGGATCTTGACCCTCATTTAGCTCAATTCGGGTGTGCCCTTGGCGAAGGAGAGTTGATTATCGCCACCGGATCGGCTGAGCGCCGATTCACTGGGACTGCTAATTGGGCTGGTTTTTACACGTTAACGTTGAGCGCTTCCGAGTCTTCTTCATCCATTCTGGACGCGACTGTGGCTAAGTCTGGTGTATTGCGCCTTAGCGGAAGCCTGACTGATGGTTCCCGTGTTACTTTCTTTGGTCCGGCGTCTATTGCGGCTTCTTATCCAATACTAATGCTGCCCTACCGCAAAGGAACTGGTTATTTAGTCGGCGAACTTGGGCTGGTTTCATCTGCCGACGGATATTTTGCCGATGAGGAATCTAGTGACCTTTGGATATGGCGTCGCCCGTCAAACGGCTCGCCACTCGTTGGCGCATTATCTCCGATGTTAACTCCTTGATGCTGCGCGGCACATTGACCTGGCGAGACTTCCTCTGCTTCGTCACTCGCATCAAGTTCCACGCGTTCCTATGTAAAGACTACGTGAACTAGTAATTATTTGGTTTAAAACTTACTCTTACTTCTCATCTCCGAGCATTGGTTTTTCTTAAAATTTCACCTGAATCTATTTTATCATATGCAATTCTCTCTTCCCCTGGGTTTCGTCATGGGTCAGTCGCCGATGGAGCTGTTTGTCCACGGTGGATGGATTATGTGGCCGATTTTGCTGGTGTCGTTTGTGGCGGTGACGGCGGTGATTGAGCGGGTGATTTTTCTGGTTGCGGAGTCCTCGCGGCGGCAGCCGGCGGTGGTGGAGCAGATGTTGGAGAAGGTGGAGAATGGCGACGCGGCCGGAGCGGTGAAGGTCGGCTCCGGGAGCAAGGACTACGTGGCGAAGGTTCTGGTCTACGCCTTGACCCACAAGGACCACTCGCTGACCAACGCGTTCACGCGGGCGGCGAACCAGGAGTTGAACCGGTTTCAGCGCGGCATCGCGGTGTTGGACACGTGCATCACGATCTCCCCGCTGCTGGGTCTGCTCGGCACGGTGCTGGGCATGATGAACACCTTTGGCGCCCTGGGCGACGGGGACATCGCGGCGAACGCGGGCAAGATCACGGGCGGCGTGGGCGAGGCGCTGATCGCGACGGCGGCGGGCCTGTTCATCGCCATCCTGGGCGTCCTGCCCTACAATATCCTCAACGCCCGGGTGGAGGAAGCGCGTCACAACATCACGGACGCGGCCAACGCCCTGGAGCTCACGATCAAGAAGGAAGCCGCGGCCCGCGCCTGAAGCGCCCCGCTCCCACCAACCACCAGTCTAACCCTTTAACCCACCCGGCCCATGGCAGGCGGAGGCGGCGGCAATCGCAGCGGAGACGGCCCGAAGAAAGCGCGCATCGAGATCATTCCCCTGATCGATGTGATCTTCTTTCTTCTGGCGACCTTCGTGCTCTTCACCCTTTCGCTTAACAAAAGCGGAGGCCTCTCGGTAAGTCTGCCCTCGACCCAGACCAGCCAGGCGCGCGACCCCGGCACCTCGGTGACCCTCTCCATCCGCGAGGACGGCACCCTCGGCTGGGACAAGGAACTCATCACCCTCGACCAGTTCCTGATCCGCCTCCAAGCCTACAAGCAGACCCAGCCCGAAGGCAAAGTGCTGATCAACGGCGACGAAAACGCCCTTTTCTCCCAAGTGCGCTACGTCGTGGACGAAGTGCGCAAGGCGGGCCTGACCAAGGTCCTCATCGAGACCCGCATCCGCCCCGCCGATTGATAGGCGCCCGGCCTCCCCGCTCCCCGCACCCTGCTTCCCGCCCTGATGTCCTCCATTTTTGGCAGTCCCATCCAGCTCGCCCCGGCCAAGAAGGCGCGCATCGAGATCATTCCCCTGATCGACGTGATCTTCTTCCTCCTGGCGACCTTCGTGCTCTTCACCCTCTCGCTGAATAAAATCCAGTCGGTGCCGGTGGACCTGCCCCAGGCCAGCGCCAGCGCGCCGAAGGACCAGGAGGATACCTCGGTGGTGATCCAAGTCTCCGAAGGCGACACCGCCTTCTGGAACAAGGAGCCCATCTCCCTCGCCGAAGTGGCGCCCCGCCTGGCCAACTACAAAAGCTCCACGCCCAGCCCCCGCGTGCTCGTCTCGGGCGACGACCGGGCCCGCTACGGCATGGTGGTCCGCGTGCTCGACGAAGTCCGCCTCGCCGGCATCCAGACCGTGACCATCGAGACCGCCTACCGCGCGTCCGGCCGCTGACCACCATGAGCCGGAACCTCCTCCTCGCCGCCCTCGCCTCGCTGCTCATCCACGCCGGCGTCGCCTTCAGCGGACACCTTTTCCCGAAAAAAGACGCCGCGCCCGCCGCGGAAAAAGAAGTCCCGACGATCGCGCTCGATCTGCCGCCGCCGCCCGAGCCCGAGGAACCGGAAATCGTGGAAAACACCGTGTCCGACGCGCCCGCCGAAGTGGCCGACCTGGCGCCCCCGATGCAGTCCGACGTGCCCTCCGCCGTCATCGACTCGCCCTTCGTGCAGCAGATCCAGGCGCCGCCGCCTCCCGGTCTGGCCCGGCCCTCGGCCAGCATCGTCATCCCGACCAACCCCCGGCCCGCCGTCGTCGGCAAGCCGATGGCCAATCTCTTCGATCTCGCCGCGCTGGACAAAAAGCCCGTGCCCACCTTCCAGGCCCCGCCGCAGTATCCCTTCGAGCTCAAGCGCTCCGGCATCGAAGGCGAAGTCCTCGTGCGCTTCATCGTGGACTCGACCGGAGCGGTCCGCGACCCCGTCATCATCCGCTCCACCCACTCCGGCTTCGAGGACGCCGTGCTCGCCGCGGTGCTACGCTGGCGCTTCCGCCCCGGCGAAAAAGGCGGCGCGAAGGTCAACACCGGCAACGTGCAGATCCTGATCCCCTTTTCCCTCAAGGCCGAACGATGAGCCCGAAGACCCTTTTTCTCCTCGCCGGCCTGACTCTGCTCACGCCCTCGCTGCGCGCCCAGGCGCCGGCCGACCTTCCGCGCAAAGAGCTCACCGAGGCCACCTCCGAATCCCTCGGCAAACTGCGCCCCCTCATCGAGGCCAAGAACTACGACGCCTCCCTCGTCCTGCTCGACGGGCTCCTGGCCAAGGCCGGCCCGGCCAGCTTCGATCGCTACGTCATATCTCAGATCAAGGCCCAGATCCTCCTGACCCAAAACAAAGTCGCGGCCGCGGCCGAGCCCCTGGAGACCGCGCTTCGCCTCGCGGACAAGAACGCCAACTTTTACGACGCCGCCTCCTACCTCGAGCAACTCTACCTGCTCGCCCAGGTCCACTACCAGACGGCCGCCGACGCGAAGATCCCCTCCGCCCAGAAAGCTGGCTACCAAAAAGCCCTCGGCCACATCACCCGCTGGTTCGAGCGCAGCCCCCGCATCAGCGTCGACTCCCGCCTCTTCGCCGCCTCGCTGCTCTACCAGATCGCCACGCTCGATCCGGCCAAAATCGACCTCGCCCGGCTCCGCGAAGCCATGGAGCAGGCCCGCATGGGCCGCCTCCTTGCGGTCGATCCCCCCGCCCAGCTCACCCTCCTTCTGGTCGGCTGCCACCTCCAGCTCAACGAGCACGCCCCCGCCGCCGAACTTTTGGAAACCCTCGTCCTGCGCGACCCCAAGAGCGTGACCACCTGGTCGCAACTCCAGGCCCTCTACCTCGCCCGCGCGGCCGACGCCAAGGACCCCGCCGAGGCCCGCGCCCAAAACCTCCGGGCGCTGCACACCCTCGACCGCGCCCAGGCCCTCGGCCTGCTCGACAGCCCCAAGGACCGCTACACCCGCGTGGCCATCCTCTTCAACCTCCGTCAATACACCCGCGCCGCCGCGCTCCTCGAGACCGGCCTCGCCGACGGCACCCTGGAAAACTCCAAGCGCAACTGGGAGCTGCTCGCCTCCGCCTACCAGCAGACCGACCGGGAGGAAAAAGCCCTCGACGCCCTGCAACGCGCCTCGGACCGCTTCCCCGCCGACGGCTCGCTCGAGTTTGGCCTGGCCCAGGCGCTCTACGGCGCCGGCCGCACCGAGACCGCCTACGAACGCGCCCGCTCCGCCCTCGCCAAAGGCCTGGAAAACGCCGGCCCGGCCAGGGTCTACCTCGCCTATCTCGCCTTCGAGCTCCAGCGCCACGAAGAGGCCGCCCGCTGGGTGGCCGACGCGCGCCAGGGCGGCGAAGCCTCCGCCAACCTCGACTCCCTCGACCGTGCGATCGCCGACGCGCTCGCCGCCCGCGAAGCCCTGCGCAAGTCCGCCGGCTAAAAAATCCCTCCCGCCCGCACCATGAACAAAGTTTACCTCTTCGGTCCCCTCGCCGCGCTCCTCGTCTTCGTCGGCGTCTACACCTCGCATCGCGGAGGCATGAAGGAACGCGAAGCGGCCAAGGCCGCCGCGGCCGAGGCCGCGCTCCAGGCCAAACTCGAGTCGGAGCAGACCGCGCGCAAAGCCGCCATGGCCGACGCGATCAAGGCGGCCGAGCAGCGCAAGGCCGACAAGGCGGCCCGCGAGGCGAAGGAAAAAGCCGACAAGGAGGCTCGCCAGCTCGCGCTGGACGCGCGCGACAAGGCCTACCGCGAACAGGAAAAGTCCGCCCGCCAGATCGAGCGCCTGAAAAAGGAGATCGAGGCGGAGCAGGCCGCGATCGCCAAGCTCGAGACCGAGCGCAAGACCTCCGAGTCCGAGCAGACCTTCCTGCGGGAGTTCGTGACCAAGGCCCAGGCCAACGTGCAGGCCCTGCAAGCGCTCCTGACCAAGCTCAACACACCGCCTCCCGCTCCCGCGCCCGCCGCCAAGTAAACCGCCCGCCCGCCGTGCCATGAACAAGCTCTACATCCTGGTCCCCCTGGTCCTCACCCTCGCCTTCAGCGGAGTCTACCTGTCGCACCGCAAGGACGACGCGGTGAAAAAAGCCGAGGCTGCGCAGGTCGCGGCCCGCGCCGCCGAGGCCGAGGCCGCCAAGAAAGCCGAGGCCGAACGCCAGGCCAAGGCCGACGCCGACAAACGCGCCGCCGAGCGCCTGGCCGAGGAAAAGCGCAAAGAGGAGGAAAAGGCCGCCAAATGGGCCGCCGCCGGCAAACAGATCGCCGACGACACCGCCGCCTACCAGACCCAGGCCGGCAAGAATCTCGAGGAGACCAAGGCGCTGGAGGCGAAACTCGCCGCGCTGCGCGCCGAAAAGGACCGCGCGACCCAGGCCGTCTTCGACGCCGCCCTCGCGGTCGAGGCCTCCCGCGTGCAAAAGCGCAACGCCGAGCTCGAGATCCAGCGCCTGGTCGAGATGACCGCCCGCAAGGCCGGCTCC
>JBDLWD010000453.1:0-3331 GCA_039804465.1 Verrucomicrobiota bacterium
AATCGCGCCGCAGTTGGACCCGCAGCACACCTTCGAGCGTTATCTGTGCTGGCTCAACCCCGCCAGCCCTGACGACTGGCTACCCACTCCAGCCCCATAAACCTCAACTGCGGGATTTAGGTTAAAGCCGTGGACCAAATCCACACCTCAAGAAAAGGTGGATCACTTCAATGGCGTGCTGCTCATCCCCAATCTGGATGCGCTCTTTAACGACGGGTTAATCACATTTCGTGACGACGGGCGGATACTGGTATCTCAAGATTGGCGCGACGATGATAAGCGACGCATGAACATATCGCCTGATCTGTGTCTGCGATCTGTGCACCAGGAGTCGTGGGAATATTTAGAGTTTCACAGGGACGTCATTTTCCAGAAGGAAGGTCAAAACTGAGTTCGATTTTGCGCTCGCGCCAGCGGCGTAGCGCGAGCCAGCGGCGAAGCCGGCGGACAGCCAGACCCACGCGGGCGCGGGGGTTCCTTAAAATTCAGCGCGGCGTTTTGATCGAGTTTCTGGCGCTCGCTCAGGTGCTCCTTGCGTCGCTCAGCCCGCGTCCAGCTCTCGCAGCGCGTCGGCCGGCGTGAGGACGCGGACGGGGCGGCAGGCCTTGGTGGGGAAGTGGGCGGTGTTGCCGGTGACGAGAACTTTGTCCGGGGTCGCGAGCGCGGCGGCGAGGAAGACCTCGTCGTCAGGGTCGGGCAGGGCGGGCGCCGGGCCGGCGGGCACTTGGTGGGCGGGATCAAAGGCCGCGAGCAGGGCGGCGACCACGGGACGGGGAAAGCCGAACTTGGGCCGCAGCAGGACGGCGCGATACTCCGCCAGCATGGGCGCGCTCCAAGCGAGTCGCACGCGGCCGGCCACGGCTGCGCGCAGCAGGCGGTCGCAGGTGCCGCCGGCGGTGAGCGCGGTGGACACCACCACGTTGGTGTCGAGCACCCAAAGCGGGGGACCGGGCTTCATGCGCCGGACTTGGCGGAGCGGCGGGTTTTACGGGCGGCGGCGATTTCGGCGGCGATCTCGGCCTCGGTTAGTTCCGAAGCGCCGGAGCGGGCGGCCTCGGCCTGGGCGGCGTCGAGCGCGCGGCCGAGCATAAGGCGGCGGAGGGCGTCGAGGTCGGCCTCGATGCCGCGTCCGCTGGCGGGAACGAGGTAGGCGGCGGGCTCGCCGTTTTGCGTGATCACCTGCGGGCCCTTCACGCGCAGCTTGCGCATGACCTGCCCGGGCTGCTTGGAGAGTTCGCGGGTGGTGACGAAAGAGACCATGCCGGCAGTGTCGGACAAATGTCCGGCGGCGTCAAGCGGCTGCGGCGCGGTGTCAGGCGCGGACGGCGCTCCGCCGTTGGCGCCAGCGGCGGAACGCGAGCCAGGCGGCGAAGCCGGCGGACAGCCAGGCCCACGCGGGCGCGGGGGTTTCCTTAAAATTCAGCGCGGCGTTTTGGTCGAGTTTCTGGCGCTCGCTCAGGTCGAGCATCCGCCACTGCGCGGCATTCTCCACCACGATGTAGCTGGTCGAGGGAAGCATCACGCCGCTCTCGCGGCTGCTCTTCACCAATTCCTTCAGGTTCACGCCGGCGTCGCCGGGCGTGCGTTCGTGGTCCTGCTGCGCGAGTTGCAACGCGGCGGCCTTAGCCCAAGGTTCGGTGGCGTCGATGCGGGCGCCCGGCTCGATCGCGCGCCAGGCCTTTTCGGTCGGCGACCAGTATTCGAGCGGCGCGTCGGCCGGGGCGCGGCCGAAGCGTGGCAGGCGCCCGGGCAGGAGCGGGCGGACCGAGCCGCCGAGGCGCAGCAGGGGCGTCTCCACGGCGCCGCTCGCGGGCCAGGAAACGAGCGCGCCGGCGGCGTCGTAGCCGTGGATTTCGAGCGCGGGGAGAAGATCGACCCAAGCATCGGCCACGCCGGTGGCGGGGGGCTGCTTGGGGTTTTCCTGGCTCAGGATGACAAAGACGGGGCGTGGCGGCGGTAGCGCGACCGGGGCGGCATCGAGGTCGGCGTCGCGGTGGCGGCGGATCGCCTGCGCGAGGGCGAGGTCGGGCGCGAAGCCGCCGCGGGGGGCAGCGCGGCGAGCGAGGCGGAGCCGGGCGGCGCGTCCTCGGGAAGCGAGAGCGTTTCGTAGTTGGCGAGCGTGACGCGCGGGGTGCGCGCGGAGGGGAAGCGTTCGGCAAGTTTCGCGAGCGCGGCGGGCAGGTCGCCGTCGAAACCGTTGTCGGCCGAGCGGTCCACGATGACGTGGAGGTAGGAGTCGCGCGCGACGGGTGGGGGCTGGGCGGCGGAGGCGCCGGCGGCAACGGCGCCGCGTTCGAGCGCGGTGAGCGAGGGGCGGAGCGATGCGCCGATGCGGGCGACCACGGCGGCGGGGTCCTGGGTGTCGGCGGCGAGCGTGTCGGCGGCGAGGCCGGCGGCGGGCGCAAGGAAGTCGATCTCGACCGTGCTGGGCTGGCGGGCGAGGACGGGAAACACGCGCAGCTCGAGCCGGTCGGGCGTGTCGTAGTAGAGCAGACCGGGGTCGCGCCGTTCGCTGTCGCGGATCATGGTATAGACCCAGAGGGCGGTTTTCTTCTCGGTGATGCGGCCGGGCACGGGCTTGCCGTCGATGAAGAGGCGGAAGCCGTTGACGAAGACGCCGGCGGGACGGGGGAGGGTGACGGCGTATTCGGCGTTGAGGTCGCCGGTGTTTTGGAGGGTGAGGGCGAGGGTGACGGTGCTGGTGGAGGCACCGGCGGGGGCGACGCGGACGGCGAGCTTTTCAGCGACGACGGTGCGCGGCGGGCGGGGGGCGCGCGGCATGTGGTTGCGCTCGCGGTTGCCGCTCCGGCCGCCGAAGAGGCCGGTGTTGCGGACGGGGTCGGCGGATTCCTTGCCGCCGGGCGCGCCGAAGAAGACGGTCTCGAGGCGGGCGAGCTTGTCGTCGGGCAGGACAAGGTTGTCGAAAACGAGCCAGGCGTAGGTGTCCGAGAGCAGCGGGTAATAGATGCCGTTCTTGTAGGCGCGGTGGCTGGCGAGGGCGCGGCGGAGGTTGGCGCGGCTGGCGGGGTAGTGTATGGGGCCGTCCTTGATCGCGGGGGCGTAGAGATATTCGAGCGCGGCGTTGAGCGCCGCGCGGTCGGCGAGCGAGCGCGCGGTGAAAAAGCCCGGGAGGAGCAGGAAGCAGAGCGCGCCGACGGCGAGGCGCGGGGCGCGCGGGCCGCGCCAGACCTTGTTGAGAAGAAATAGGTGCAGGATCAGGAGCACCGTGGGCGTGAGCACGAGGAAGCCCGTGCCGAGGATGAGCACGCCGAGGACGGAGAGCGGCAGGAAGGGCAGGAAGACGATGAAGAAGTAGAGCGTGAAAGGCAGC